>DAOUAQ010000042.1:0-16187 GCA_034433375.1 Anaerolineae bacterium
GAGATGCTGCGCACGATGCGTAAAGGCTCGGTCATTATAGATTTCGCTATTGACCAAGGCGGCTGCGCGGAGACAAGCCGCCCCACCTCTTTTGCCAATCCCTCCTACATTGAGGAAGATGTGGTGCATTACTGCGTGCCCAACGTGCCCGGCGGCGTGCCGCGCACCTCGACGCACGCTTTCAATAACGCGGCCTGGTCGTACATCCAACACATCACCAATATGGGACCGGTCTCCGCTTTTGCGCAAAACGACGCGCTCCGCAACGGCGTCGCTATGCGCAACGGTGAGATCATCGAGCCGCAGTTCCCGATCCGACGCTCATAATGTGGGCGAGCCGCCACTCGTCTTCGTAACCTGTCAGATTTAAGGAGGTGTCACTTGTTTCATGCACTTGTCGCCATCAAGCAAGTGCCGGACACGACCAACATCCGCATTGATCCCGAAACAGGGAACCTGGTGCGGGAGGGCGTTCCGGCGATCATGAACCCCTACGACACCCACGCGCTGGCAGCCGCCGTGGAGTGGAAGCGCAAACTAGGGGGGAAGGTGTCTATCGTGTCTATGGGGCCGCCTTCATTCATCGTCACCATCCGCGAGGCGGTTGAGTTGGGGGCAGACTGGGGCTGTCTTATTTCTGACCGCAAGTTCGCCGGCGCGGATACCCTGGCGACCTCTTACGTGCTCGCCACAGTCATCCAGACGATTCACGAGAAAGACCCGATTGACGTGGTGTTCTTCGGCAAGCAGGCGATTGACGGCGATACGGCTCAGGTCGGGCCGGGTGTGGCGGTGCGGCTCGATCTGCCGATCATCACTTACGCCGTCAAAATCCGCGATATTGATCTGGTCAAGCGCCACATCATCGTCGAACGCAAAACCGAAAAATGGACGGAGGTCGTCGAAGCCCCCTTGCCCGCGCTGGTCACCTGCGAGAAGGAGATCGCCGAAGTCCCCTTTGCCCCGCTGCCGGATCTCATCCGCTCGTTGCGCTACGACCCGGAGATGTGGACGATGGACGGCCCGGCGGTCTTCGACACGGAGTACATCGGCGTGCGCGGTTCGCCGACCATCGTCTTCAAGATGGGGACGCCGCCGCTGCCCGAAGCCGGTGAGAAAATCAACAGCCGCGAGGTGGGGGTGGAAGCCGCCATCGCCACGGCGTTTGCCAAAGCCGACGCAGCCGGCATCCTCCAACCCATTCTGGGAGGCGTCAAATGAGCGCGCGACGTTTCTGGGTCTTCATCGAACAAGAAGGCGGCAAGGTGCATCAAGTTTCCTGGGAACTGTTGGGCGTGGCGAGTCGGTTGGCCTCCGAAGTCAAGGAAGAGGCTGATGCTGCTGGCGACACCGTTCACGTTGAATGTATCCTCTTGGGGAACCAGGTCGAAAGCATCGCGCGCGAGGCGGTCAAGTATGGCGCCGAGCGCGTTTATCTCATTGACGAACCGGAACTGGAAAATTACCGCAACTGCCCCTATTACAAATCCATCGTGGGCGTAGTGCGCAAGTATGGGCCAGAAGTGATGCTCATCGGCGCGACAACGCTAGGACGCGACCTGGCCGGAGCCGTCGCCACGGCGCTGCGCACGGGGCTGACCGCCGACTGCACCGGGCTGGAAATGGGCGAGGTCAAAGGCTCCAAGCAGCGGCTTTTGCTGGCGACCCGTCCCGCGTTCGGCGGCAACATTATGGCGACGATCCTCTGCCGCCACAGCCGCCCGCAAATGTCGAGCGTGCGCCCGCGCGTGTTCCCGATGCCGCCGTACAACTCCGACGCCGTCGGTGACATCGTCCGCGAGGAAGTCCCGCTGGACGAAAAAGACACCGAAGCCTGCATCCTGGACTTCATCCACGACCAGGCTGAAAGCGTGGATATCGAGTACGCGGATGTGATCGTCTCTGGCGGGCGCGGCCTGGGCACGCCCGAAGGCTTCAAGCTGATCGAGGAATTGGCGCACGAGTTGGGCGGCGTCGTTGGGGCCTCTCGCCCCTGCGTAGATGCCGGCTGGATCAGCTACGCGCATCAGGTGGGGCAATCCGGGCGGACGGTGCGCCCCAAACTGTACATCGCCGCCGGTATCTCCGGCGCATTGCAGCACAAAGTCGGGATGCAGAACTCCGATTTCATCATCGCCATTAACTCCGATCCCAACGCGCCCATTTTCGACGTGGCCGATATCGGGATCGTCGGCGACCTGTTTGAGGTGATTCCGGCGATGATCAAAGAAATCAAGGCGCGGAAGGAGGCCCTGGCATGAACACCAATGCTGAAAAGATTCGCTTTGATGCCATTGTTGTCGGCGCGGGGTTAGCCGGTTCCGCTGCGGCGATGGTCATGGCGCGCGGGGGGATGAACGTGGCGCTCATCGAGCGCGGACAGAAGGCCGGCGGCAAGAACTACTTCGGCGGCGCAATCTACACCCACGCCATCGGCGAAGTGCTGCCCGATTATATGGAGCGCAAGCCACCCTTCGAGCGCCCGGTCACAGAAGCCGGGTTCTGGTTCCTTTCCAAGGAAGGCGGCCTCACGCGGATGACGGTGCAGGGCGGCAAACTCGCCAACGAACCCGCCGACGCCTACATGGCCTCACGCGCCGTCTTCGACGTGTGGTGGGCCGAGCAGGCGCAGAAAGCCGGCGCGTTGCTCATCCCCAAAACCTCCGTCGTGGATGTAATCTGGGATAACGGGCAAGTCGTCGGCGTCAAAACCGACCGCGCGCAGGGCGACGTCTACGCCCCGGTGGTTATCGTCTGCGAGGGCGTCAACAACATCCTGACGCAAAAATTGGGCCTGATTGACCACGACCTGGAACCGGCGCACATGGCGCTGGCGTTCAAGCAAGTCATCGCGCTGCCGATGGACACCATCAACGCGCGCTTCGGTCTGCCTGACGATCAACACGGGTTGGCGGCTTCGGTGTTGGGCGATGTCTCGCTTGGCTTGCCGGGCATGGGCTTCGTCTACACCAACAAGACAAGCGTCTCCGTGGGCCTGGGGGTGATGCTGGATACGGTGGTTGAGTATAAGCTCAAACCCTACGAAATCTTGCAGCGTTATCTCCGCCATCCGGCGATTGCGCCGCTGGTCAAGGGCGGGCAGTTGATGGAATACGGCGCGCACTTGATTCCCGAAGGCGGCTACCGCGACATGCCCAGGCTCTACACCGGCGGGGCGATGGTGGCGGGCGATGCAGCCTCGATGGTCAACGCGCTGCACTGGGAAGGCACCAACATGGCGATAGTCGCCGGGAAGCTGGCTGCCGAGACGGCGCTCGAAGCGCGCGCGCAGGGCAACTTCTCGGCGGAGGCGCTCGCGCAGTACGAGGCGCGGCTCAAAGAGCGCTTCATCCTGCAAGATATGAAGCAGTACCGCAATTTTGCCCACTTCCTGGAGACGCACCCGAACTTTATGGATGCGTATCCGGGCTTCCTCAATGACGCGCTAGGGCAATTCTTCAGCGCCTACGGGATGCCGAAGAAGACTTTGTTCAAAAATATCCTGGGGAGTCTGACCAGTCGCCGGCAGTTGATGAAGGTCGTGGGCGACATCCTCTCTATGGGAAGGGCGGTGATGGGATGGTAATGAAAACGGGGGACGCATTCAGTGTGAAGACGTTGCCGCCGGATTTGCAGGAAAGCCTGCCCGACGTGTACGTGGACGATCTGCTGGTTTCGCTCAAGTACTTCATTGACGAAGAACAGAGCCATCTCAAGATCAAAGATCACGCGGTGTGCGCGCGCTGTGAGCATAAACCCTGCATTGACTTTTGCCCCGTGGGCGTCTACACGCTGGCCCACGACGGCAAAATCCAGGTCGCGTATCAGGCGTGCGTCGAATGTGGTAGTTGCCGGGTGGGATGTCCATACAAGAACATCGCGTGGACGTTGCCGCGCGGCGGGTTCGGCGTGGCGTACAAATTCGGCTAGTCGCGCTGCTTCCTTTAAGTAAAATACGAGACCGCGCCGTCGTGAGACGGCGCGGTCGTGCGCTCCGGCATCAGTTGGCGGCCTTCTGCCAAAGCGCGACAGCGTCGTCGCTCTCCATATCCTCCGTTGCGGTGAAGAGGTCGGTGGGCTTGGGCGTCTCACTGACGATGGGATTCTCCAGCGCCTTGAGCGCGTCCGCCATCGTAAGGCCCGCCGCAAGCATCTTCTTCAAGAGCAGCGGCGGCTGTTTCGTCAGATTGAGATTCAGGATTTTGCCGAAGAAGTTGTTGATCTCAAACAACCCTTCGAACGGCCCGGCGGAGAGGTGTACGCCGTTGTTGGCGATGCTGACCGCGCCCAATCCGTAGTCGTCGGCGTGCGCGTAGAGCGTGCCGCGGATGGAGTGGGGGACGGCTTTTTCGGGGAAGGTCGCGCCGACCATCTCGTTGCGCAGTGTGGCCCAGGGCGTGTCTGCGTGGATCAGCGCCAGGACGATGCGGTGGGTGGGGTCGGTGAAGTGCATCAACTGTGCGGGGTGAAACCCGTTGACCAGAATGAAGACCTTCCCATCTTTCTCATAAAGCTGAACATAGAACCCGCTTCTGATCTTGAGTGATTTCTTCGTGAACCACAGCGTATCCAGGTCGAAGCAGTTCTCGTTGGGATAGGCTTTGAGATACTCGTGGCCGCCCAGGATGGGGCACTCGGCGATAGCGGCCATGCCGAGCGCGTCGGCGATCTTCTGGCGATCCCCCGCGTCAATCATCGTTGACGCAAAGCGTGACAGGCGGTTGATATAGCCGTAGTGCCGGTTCATAATCTCGGCTTCCTCCAAAACTGCGCCGCCCACGACGGCGACACCGCTGACGCGCGCGTTGAATTCCTCTAACCTGGCGAAGACGAGGTGTAGCGCAGCTTCCACATTATCGCTATCGTTGACCATGAAGATTTCCGGCTTCACGAACAGCAGCAGCTCATTGCGCCACTTCTCCCGGCCAATCTCGACCGGTTGCACGATGGCAAACTCATCACACGCCGGGGTGATGGCAGCGATACTTTTGATCAATTCGGTGTTGACTGTCATTTATTTTTCCTTGTGTATGGGTTGGATAACTCTATAGCGTGTATTATAACCACGGTTGCACAACGATCAAATCGGCAGCTTCAAGACAAGACAAAGGGCGCACACATCAGCGTGTACGCCCTTCGAGTATCGGGTGAGATTACAGCATCTCCATCGCCCGTTTATAGAATTCCAATGCCTGGTCTATCAGCCCCTCAGCCATATAAGCGTCGCCGAGCGCTTGCAGGATGGTGGCGTCTTGTGGACGGTCTACAGCAGCTTGCCGGAGATCCGCTATCACATCCCGCATCTCAGCTTGTGCCTGGACGAGGTAGGCGTAGTGGGTCAGCGCCTCTTCGGTCTCGCCAGATTTCCACAACTCGCGCGCCAGGGCCAACCGACTTGCATGATCCGACTCGTTCTGCAGGATGGCATCGCGCATCGCGTTGAGATCACCGGCAACAAGCTCTGGCTGGACCACCTCAGCAATCGGCTCGCCCTCGGGTTGAACTGCAGGGATTTCTGTCTCGACGAGCAGTTCTTCCTCCAAAGGATAAGCCTCTTCGACTTCGGGTTCGGCCTTGCGTCCCAAAATTTCGGCGACGCGGGCTTGCGCTTCAGCCTCGGCCTGAGCGCGGAGTTCCTCTTCTTTACCCGCGACGAGACTTTCAAGCCATGTGAGAGCGGCCGTGCCGGGAAGTAAGTCGCCTTCGGCGGTGGGAACGGCTTCTTCGACAGGTAATGCTTCAACGACGGGTTCCGGCGCGATGACCTGCGGTTGCGGTTCTGCGACCTGCGGTTCGGGCTTGGGCTCGACCTTGCGGCCCAAAATTTCGGCAACGCGGGCCTGGGTTTCGGCCTCAGCTTGAGTGCGGAGTTCTTCTTCTTTGCCCATGGCGAGGCTGCTGAGCCAGGCCAGCGCGTCATCGCCGGAGAGCAAGTCGCCTTCGGCGGTCGGAACAGTCTCCTTAACGTGCGCTTCCTCGACGACGGGTTCTGGCTCCACGATCTGCGGTTCAGGCGTCGGTTGGGGCGCAGGCTTGCGGCCCAGAATTTCGGCGACGCGCGCCTGAGACTCGGCCTCAGCCTGGGCGCGGAGTTCCTCTTCCTTGCCCGCCGCAAGGCTCCCAAGCCACGCGAGCGCATCATCACCGGAAAGGAAGTCACTCTCGGCGGCGGGGGGCGGAGCTTCGGCAGGGCCGGGCGCTTCGACGACGGCCGGCGCGGGTTCCTTGATGGCGGGTCCCGGTTCAGCGCGTTTGTATTCGGGCTTCCGGCCGAGGATTTCGGCGACACGGGCCTGGGTTTCGACCTCAGCCTGGGCGCGGAGTTCCTCTTCTTTGCCCGCGGCGAGACTTTCGAGCCACGCGAGGGCGTCGTCGCCGGAGAGGAAGTTGCTTTCAGCGGTAGGCGCTTCGCCGCCGCCTTCCTCGACCTCTTCGGCCCGGCGCTCCTGCGCCAGCTTCCGGGATGCTTCAGCAAGCACTGCTGCGGTTGGCGTCTCGACTTCGGTGCTCTCTTCCCCGAATGATTCCCAGCCAAAGAAACCTTCAGCCGTCGCTGCTTCTTCGCGGGCGGATTTTGCCTCCACAACCTGCGGCTGCGCTTCGACTTTCTGATCCAGGAACTCGATTTCAGCCGGGATGGGGAGTTCCTCCTCTTTGCCCGCGGCGAGGCTGTCGAGCCACGCGAGGGCTTCATCGCCGGAGAAGAAGTCGCCTTCGGCGGCAGGCGCTTCCGTGACGCCTTCCTCAAGTTCTTCGGCGAGACTTTCCCAATCCAGCAAACCTTCTTCCTCGGCAAGGGGCGCTTCTTCGATCAGTTCTGCGCCTACGACTGTTTCTTCCGCGAGCGCTTCCCATCCGAAAAGGTCTTCGGCGGCAGGGGCGGCTTCCGCGACGGGTGTTTCTTCGACGCTGGGTTCAGACTCAACGAACTGTGGCTCAGGTTCGACTTTGCGGCCGAGGATTTCGGCGACGCGCGCCTGGGTTTCCGCTTCGGCCTGGGCGCGGAGTTCCTCTTCCTTGCCGGCGGCGAGGCTTTCGAGCCAGGCGAGCGCGTCATCGCCGGAGAGGAAGTCGCCTTCGGCGGTGGGCGCTTCGACGACGCCTTCCTCGACTTCTTCGGCCAGGCGCTCCCAATCCAGGATGCCTGCTTCTTCGGCGAGCGGCGCTTCGACTTCGGCAGCCTCTACACCGAAGGCTTCCCAGCCGAAGAATCCTTTTTCGGCAGCGGGTGCGGCTGTTTCCTCAATGCTGGGTTCAGGTTCCACGAACTGTGGTTCGGGTTCGACTTTGCGGCCGAGGATTTCGGCGACGCGCGCCTGGGTTTCGACCGCAGCCTGGGCGCGGAGTTCCTCCTCCTTGCCCGCGGCGAGGCTTTCGAGCCACGCGAGGGCATCGTCGCCGGAGAGGAAATCGCCTTCGGCGGTGGGCGCTTCGACGACGCTTTCCTCGACTTCTTCGGCCAGGAGCTCCCAATCCAGGGTACCTGCTTCTTCGGCGAGCGGCGCTTCGACTTCAGCGGCCTCTTCACCGAAGGCTTCCCAGCCGAAGAATCTTTCGGCGGCGGGCGCTGCTTCGACAAGCAGCGCCGCTTCCTCGAAAATCAGCCAATCAGGAAGCCCTGCTTCTTCGGTTGCCGGCGCTTCGACCTCGGTTTCGATATCGCCTAGCCAGGCGAGTAAGTCTGCTTCGACGGGTTCGGCTTCCGGCGCAGCTTTCACTGCCGGTTGCAGTTCGGTGAGCCAGGAGGGGATTTCTTCTGCCGTGGGGATTTCGGCGGCCTGTTCTTGGGGCGCGGCGGGTTCAAATGCCGCGAGCCAGTCTGGCAGCGTTTCTTCTGCGGCAGGTTGCCGTTCACCGGGCCAGGCGGGAGTTTCCTCGGTGGTCTCGATGGCCTCGCCGCCTTCTTCAAGCTGGAAAGACGTGAGCCAATCGGGTAATTCCCCTTCTTCTGTGGCGACAAGGGGTTCGGCGGCTGCCCCGATGCCAGTGGCTGCTCTGAGCCATTCGGGGATTTCTTCTTCCGGTTCGGCGACTTCTGCGGCCGGCGCTGAGGGTTGCAGGCTTTGCAGCCAATCAGGGACTTCGGCCGTCACCGGCTCGGCCTCTGCTTCGAGCGGCGCGCCGGGTTGTTTGAGTTCGCGCAGCCAATCGGGCAAGCCTGCTTCCGGCAGGGGAACTTCGGCGACTTCAGGTGCGCTGGCGGGTTCAAGCGCCTGTAACCAATCCAGCGTAGCTTCAGCTCCTGCAGTTGGGGCTTCGGGTTCTCGTTCACCGAGCCAATCCGGCAGCGTTTCGGTTTCTGCTGCCGTCTCCTCAACTTCAGAGCTTGCTTCTTCCGGCGCAAGTGAAGTTAGCCAATCAGGCATCGCCTCGCCAGCGGTGGCTTCGGCCACCGCTTCTGCCCGCAGCCAGTCAGGCATACCCACCTCGCTAGGTTTTGCTGGCGCGCCGGTTTCCGCGCCGACGGCTGCCATCCAGCTCAATCCGCCTTCTTCTTCGGTTTCCAACTCGCGGAGCCAGTCTGGGATTTCGATCTGCGCCTCAAGTCCGGCGGTGATGTCAACCAGCCGGGCTTCGGGGCCGCCCATTGCGGGCGTCATTTCTGATACGCCCACAGTCACGGAGGTGGTTTCGAGCTTTTTGAACCATTTGGCTTGATCGTCAATGCCGATCGCGCCGGGTTGGTATATCAGGCGCTCCAGAGTGATTTGTTTGGGTTTGAGCGGTGAGGCGGATCCAAACATCTCATTCGCCAGTGCGTTCTCCAGGTCAATTTCCTGAGCGCGTTTGAGGTAAACCTGCCCTTCCTCCTGACCGCTATCCACCCAAAGCGCGCCTAACAGCAGATTGGCTTTCAAACAGTACGGCATCTCATCCAGGACGAGCTGGCAAGTGTCTGCCGCCTGGACGATTTGGTCATCGCGCCAATACGCCTCCGCCAAACCCAGGCGTAAGTCACTGCGGGTGGGCTGCGCGGCAAGCAAGGCGCGCAATTCCTCGACGGCGCGACTGGGGCGATTCCCCCGCATATAGAGCCGCGCCAGACCGGTGCGATTGAGCGGTATGCGCTCAGGTTCCATACCATCGCGCCGCCCGTAGAGTTGGCGCAGCTCGTCAACCAGGTCCTGGTTGCCAGGGTTGAGTTCGACGGCGCGCTCCAGGTTCCAAATCGCAGCCTTCAGGTTGTCCAGGCGTTGATGGGCAATGGTCAGGCCGATGCGCGCCATAAGATGCTCTGGATCGGCATTGAGAGCGCGGTGGAACATATCAATAGCCAGCTCTGGCTGATCCGCTTCCAACATAGTTTTGCCCAGCAGATAGTATGCGCCGATGTAGCGCGGGTGTTGGCGCAGAATGTGACGTGCGTGGGCCAACGCTTCCACATAGCGGGCTTCTTCTATGAGGTGATTGATCTCATTCTCATATTGATGCAAAGCGATCTCAGACACAATTCCCCTCCTTAAAATGGGTATTTCTACTGAGGGCTGTAGTATTTTTGACGAACGTGTTGCTGATTCCTAAAAATGCACACTAATTCCTCATCTATACGTATTATGCAATGTTTTGAGGGAAAAGTCAAAGCAACTTTTGTTTTTTATCAAGGATTTTGTCTGTGATGGTTTGGAAGACAATAGAGAGTGTTATGTCATGAGGAAAAGACCTTGCCAA
Source organism: Anaerolineae bacterium (assembly GCA_034433375.1). Classification (GTDB taxonomy): domain Bacteria; phylum Chloroflexota; class Anaerolineae; order B4-G1; family SLSP01; genus DSWT01. The sequence goes on from DAOUAQ010000042.1 coordinate 9,670, forward strand.
ACCGATACCCTGTGATAGAATGAACGGCAATCCCCATCAGATGAGGAGAATGGGGGTAGTTCCCATTGTGGAGGTTGACATGAGTGATGAAAATCAGCCCAATGAGGTCATAGAATCGCAGTTGAAATCTGAAGCCGCGCCGTCCGAACCGCAACCGGTTTTGGTGCCGGAGATCGTTGAACCGGGCGCCGGCTGGCGGGCGGATGCTGCGCCGACCGAGGCTATGGCGGTGGAGACGCCGTTTGAGGATGAGACGTATGTAGATGTGGAAGCGCCAAGCGCGATCGGCGTGTCTTCATCTGTAGTGAGCATCGCAGAACTCGAAGCGGCGAAACCCTCTGTAGGAGAGAAGATCGGTGCTCTGTTGACTGCCGTAGGCGCTTTCCTCCGTGGACGGCGCTGGTTGCTTGGCGGACTTAGCGTCGTGATTCTCCTGCTGATCGTGGCTTTGCTCGTCCCCAAGCTGTCGTTGGCTCAACTGGGAGGCGCGTTTGAAGGCGGTTATACGACACTTGATGCGACGAATCTTACCCTTGAGCATCCTGACGGGCTTAAGGTCAAGCTGGTTGAACCGGTTGAGCGCAAAGTGCGCGTCAAACTGGAATCTGTTCCCCAGGCTAATTTCGTCGCCGGGTCACTGCCAGAGGATTTGCTCCCGGCGCTCAACATTTTGCCGTCATACCTGGCCCCTAAAAGCCCTTATTACAGGATCGCGATGCGCGGCAAGGACGTTTCCGGCCCGGCGCGGCTAGAGGTGGTCATTCCCAACGCGGCGGAACCCTGGGAAACGCTCGATCTCTATGCCTGGGACGGTGACGCCTGGCGTTGGGTACCCACACAACTTGATCGCGCCGCTGAAATTTTAACGGCGGATGTCAAGACACTGCCTGCTTCCGTGATGGTGATGCAGACGGGCATGGCGCAGCAGAAGATTGCGACCGAGGCGGAGACTTTCCCGCTGCCGGCCACGTTGAATCCTGCCCCTGAGACTGTCTTGACCGAAGTGAATGTGCCCGGAATTCTGGTTGGAACGATGGGGGGCGTGACCGGCGATGCCACACAGTTACCTGCGGCGGCGCAGGGCGGTGGATTGACCCTGGTTCCGATTGTCCGCAACTGGGTGCCGGGGCGCGATCCCAACTGGGCGCTGGTTGCCGATATGCTGAACAATGCCACAGACCGCGCTGCGCACGTCAAGAATTTGCTAGGCGTGGCGCAAAGCGGCGGTTACAGCGGGTTGGTTCTCGATTATCGGAGCTTGCCGGCGGAAGACCGGGACGCCTATGCGGGTTTCGTCACCGAATTGGCAAAAACCTTGCAACAGAACGGCCTGTGGTTAGCCGTGGTCGTCAATACGCCACAGCGCATGGCGGATGGTTCCTGGGATACCGGCGGATACGATTGGACCGCTTTGGGTGCTGCCGCCGATCAACTGCGCGTCGTGATGCCGTTAGCGCCATCCGCTTACGCGCCGGGTGGCCTGGCCGAGCAAATGATTACCTGGGCCGTGACGCAGGTTAACCGGCACAAATTGCTTCCTGTGTACACCACCCTCAGCACCGATGGTGAAAAGACCCTCGCGTTGGATGCCATACTTGCGCCCATTGGCAGCGTGCAGGCTGTGACGCCGCTTACCGAGAGCGTCACGCCGGGGACTGCGTTGAGCTTCAAGCTGGGGGCGATTTCCGCAGTTGAGACAGACGTTGCCTCGGGCGCGACCCGCCTGGTGATGGGGGAGACCTCGCAGTGGTTGGGGACGTCGCAGTGGTTGCGCGCGCGTCTCGACCTCATCGCGCGTTATCATCTTGGCGGCGTGACGCTGCGCGATTTGACGAGCGCGGGCAACCTGCCCGGCATCCTCGACGCTGTGGCGGACTACAAGGCGCAGGCGGCTGCATCGGTATCCGCGCTGCCAGACATTGTGTGGCAGGTGACCGGCCCTGATGGGCAGGCGGCTTCCAAGTCCTCCACGCCGCTGACGCAGCCGCAGTTCGCCTGGACTGCGCCGGCCGTCACCGGCACATACACTATTGCGGCGAACGTCGCCGGGCTGGACAAAGGCTCGCTGGCGGTGCTGGTGGCTGCGCCTGCGCCTGCCATCACGACAACTGTTGTCGAGACGCCGACAACGGAGGGCGGGACGGCGGCCACAACAGTGACGCCTGCTGAGACCCCCGCCGAAAGCTTGAAAGCTGGCTTCGTTGCCGATGTGACGGTCCCGGATAACACCCGCTTCCAGAAAGAAGAAAAGTTCACCAAAACCTGGCGGATGCGCAACTCCGGCAACGTGGATTGGCCCAAAGATACGGCGCTGGTCTTCGTCTCCGGCGATAAAATGACCGATGTGGCGAAAGTCGAGATTGGCGAAGTCAAGGCCGGCGCGAACGTGGATATCAGCGTGGATATGGTCGCCCCCAACGCCGACGGCATCTACAAGGGGAACTGGCAGATTCAGGCCGGCGACAAGGCGATTGGTGGCGGCAAAATCTACCTGGTGATCCAGGTGGGCGAACAGGTGGCGACCCCTGCTCCTGTTACGCCCATCGTCGCTCCCGTGTCGTCCGGTGGTTTTGAGTTGGGCGGGCACGTGCGTGACGTGGGTCTGCCCTTCAAAGATACGATGCATTATGCCGGGATGAACTGGACGAAAGTGCAGGTGCAGTATGGCGAGGGTGCGGCCAACCTTATCAATATCGCCCATGCCAATGGATTCAAAATCCAGTTGAGCGCGTTGGGCGGTCCGAGCATGGTCACGCAGCCAGGATTCGAGGATAAGTACGCCAGTTGGGTTGCGGGATTGGCAGCCGCGGGCGCGGACGCCATCGAAGTGTGGAACGAGCCGAACATCGACCGCGAGTGGCAGATCGGACAGATTAGCCCGCAGGCGTACACCAACCTGCTGTGCAAATCCTACAACGCGATCAAGGGCGCGAACCGGGGCACGGCGGTCATCAGCGCCGCTCCCGCGCCGACCGGCTGGTTCGGCGGCTGCGGGCCAAACGGTTGTGATGACAAACCCTGGATGGAAGGATTGTACAATGCTGGAGCCGCCAACTGTATGGACTACATCGGCGCGCACCACAACGCCGGGGCCACGTCGCCTTCGGCGCGCATCGGGCATCCCGCGAATCCGGGTGATACGCATCATTCATGGTTCTTCCTGCCGCAGACCGAGTTGTACTACAACATCTTCCGCGGGACGCGCAAGTTGTTCTACACCGAAATGGGGTATGCCTCACAGGAAGGCGTGCCCACGTTTTCCGACCAATTCGCCTGGGCGCGCGGGACGAACAACGCCCAGCAGGCCGCCTGGCTCGCCGAGGCTGTGCGGTTGGGCATCAACACCGGGATGGTGCGCTGCATCATTGTCTGGAACATTGATTTCGTCCGTTACGGATACGATCCGCAGGACGGTTACGCGATCATCCGCCCGGGCGGCGGATGTCCGGCCTGCGAAACGCTCCACGCTGTTTTGGGGACACGCTGAGAACCTGGCTCTAGCCATTTATCGAGAAACCCGGTTTTTGTCAAAAACCGGGTTTCTTTGAGGATTTACAAAAGCGAGAAGTTATGTTTTACGATCAAGTTGAAATTCATGTTGTGGCCGGACACGGCGGCAAAGGCGGAGTATACTTCCGCCGGGAAAAGTACATCCCTTTCGGCGGCCCTTCGGGTGGGGACGGCGGTAAGGGGGGTGATATTGTCCTTAGCGTGAACCATCATCTCAATACCCTCTACCATTTTTCACACAAGAAGGAATTCATCGCTGCCAACGGTGAGCCGGGACGCAATAAGGACCGGTATGGCGCCAGCGGGGCGGATTTAGTGCTTGAGGTTCCGCCGGGCACGGTGGTCTTGGACGCACAAACAGGCGAGGTTTTGGCCGACCTCGTCGAAGTGGGGCAGCGCGCGATCATCGCACAGGGCGGGCGTGGCGGACGGGGCAACATTCACTTCGCGTCCTCGACGAATCAGGCGCCCCGCATCGCCGAAAATGGCGACCCTGGCGAGGAGCGTTCGCTGCGCCTGGAACTGAAGCTGCTCGCCGACGTCGGTCTGGTGGGGATGCCCAACGCCGGGAAATCCACGCTGCTCTCTGTGACCACCGCCGCCAAGCCGGAGATCGCCGATTATCCCTTCACCACGCTTCAGCCCAACCTGGGCGTCGTTGCCCTGAGCATGGACGAAACCTTCGTGCTGGCGGACTTGCCGGGTCTGATTGAGGGCGCGAGCGAGGGCAAGGGCCTGGGCCACGAATTTCTGCGTCACATCGAGCGCACGCGCGTGCTCATCCACCTGTTGGATGGCTTCGCGCTTGATCCGCTGGCCGATTTCGAGACGATCAACGCCGAACTGACGGCGTTCGGTCACGGGTTGATGGACAAGCCACAGATCGTCGTCATCAACAAACTGGACATCCCCGGTGTGCAGGAATTGTTTCCGGAGATGCAAGCCGCTTTTGCCGCGCGCGGCTACCGCGATGTGTTGGGCATTTCGGCGGCGACGAAACTGAACACGCGGCAGTTGATGTGGCGCGCTTATCAGATGGTGCAGGAAGCGCCGCTACCCGAGCTGCACGCGCCGGCCCCGGCGATAATCCGGTTTGAGCCGGAGGTAGATGACGGCTTTACCGTGGAACGTGAATCCCCAGGCTTCTGGCGTGTCCATGGCGGCAAGATTGAACGCGCCGTCTACCGCACGCAGACCAAATGGGATGAAGCGTTGCTGCGGCTGCACCATTACCTGGAACACGAGGGCGTCCTCGACGCGTTGCGCGACGCGGGTGTCAAAGAAGGCGATACCGTGCGCATCGGAGACTTTGAGTTTGAGTGGATCGAGCGCGATTAGCTTGTGGGCGGGCGAATGACCGTGCCAGTCTGCGCGTAGTGCTCGAGGACCGGAACGTGACGTTCGACCATACTCGGCAGCCACTTCGATTCAAAGCGCGCGACCCAATTGATTTTCCACAGCAGGCGGCCAATCTGGAATGGCGCGATGGGGGCGTCGGGCCAGGCCATAAGGCTCGCGTAACCGCGGCGGAATGCCGCCAGCAGTTCGGCGTAGCGCGCTTCATCCGTTGACTCTAACAGATCGAGCATCGCCATAGCGATGTCGTGCGCGCGAAATCCCCAGATCGTATCTTCAAAATCGAGTGGATGCAACACGCCATGGTGCAGCTTGATGTTGTCGTGCCACAGATCGCAGTGAATGACGCGGAGATCGGAGCGATCCAGCGCCGCGTATGTTGATTCGACGTGGCGGTGCATACGCTCCAGCATGTCACGCGAGCCTGGCGGCAGTAAGCGCGCCGATTGTGCATCGCCGGTGATCAGGTTTTCCTCACCCCTGGATATCCAGTGCTCGAATCGCCGGGTCGTGAATCCGGCAGGCGGCGTCCATGCCGCGCCGTGAAAGTGGAGTTCGGCGAAGAGTTCGCCCATTTTCTCCAGGTTGCGCGCCGTGAGATAGTGACCCAGTAGCCGGCCTGGAACCCAGCTCATAAGGGACGTGTTCCAGGTATCAGGGATGCCGGGTCCGCAAAGCGGCAGTACGTATTCGCCGGATCGCGCCGGGATGATGCGCGGGACGGGGATGGCTGTGTCGCGGTTCAATGCGTCGAGCCACAGCGCCTCAGACCAGAGATCCTCGAATGTGCGCCAGCCGGGAAAGGCGAGCCGGAGCACAAAGCGCTCACCGGAGGCTGTTCTCACCAGGTAGAGGAGATTGGTCGAAAAGCCGAAATAGGCGATCTCCGGGCTTTTGAGTTCGTAGTGGGCCAGGGCCGTCATTGCCAGATTGTGTAGTCGGCGGAGCTTTCCAGCATTGGATAGTTCGTTGTACGATGTCATATAACGATTAAAGGTGTTTGGTGAGAAAGTAGCGTTAAGTTTTCTTTCCCGGCTTGCTGCAAATTGTAGGCATTAATCCCGCCTCCAATGATCTCCCAGGCTGGCTCATCAACGCGGACAATTCGGTATGCTTCATCCATAATTGCTCTCGACTCCCTTTGTTCGGCGACATCGTCCGCAAAGATCAGGAACCCGATCCCAATGTATGTTATAACGGATAGTTGCTCCGCATTTTGCGCAACGTTTCTCTTTCCACTCAGCTTTTTCTTTCTCACTGCACTTTTTACACAAGTTTGGAACATAGTCCCAGGTCACGTTATAGCGGATAATCGTTCCGCAACTTGTGCAACGTTTCTCTTTCCACTCGGCCTTCTGTTTCTCCTGGCAGCTCTTGCACAAATCTGGAACGTAGTCCCAATCTGTGCGATATGTGATTGTCGCCCCGCACTGCGCACATTTGGTCTCTCGCCAATAGGTTTCCTGCCCAGCATTTCGAACAGACAATACAGCCCTCCTTGATTCAAGGGGTAACATGCTTCCCTTACACTTGTATTCCGCACTTTGTAGAATGGGTTATCCGCTGATTCAAGCCAATGCATTGTCGTGGGCGCTCCTGGCAGACGAGCGGCGAATGAAAATGTGCTGGTGATCAGCTTCGTCGTTTGAGTA
>DAOUAQ010000043.1:0-4716 GCA_034433375.1 Anaerolineae bacterium
CCTACTGCCGTCACGCCTACTACGCCATAACGCTTTTGCATACTGATATTTTTCGATGCTAACCGGATGAATTGTTTCAGTAAGAATATCGGTATAAATCTGGCCCAAGCGGCGCCCGTTGAGGATCCAAGGCGCTTGACTTCCAATTTTTGGGCTGCTCTCAACTCATCATTAATTTGTCGAAAGTTCTTTTGATTGGCTTTTTGGATGCCCACCGGTTCAGGGACATTCTCGCCCTCTATCTCTCGTTCGAAAAGCACACTGATGGTCAAATCATCAAGGATGATGAGCCTGTTCCCTGTTCGGAAAGCATTAAACCGTGGAAATTCTGCCATTGTCCGGGCAAGACATGAGACGACGTAGCCGGTCAGCGAAAGCCTCTCATGGGTTAAGGCCAGATGTTGATTGATGAGTTCTCTCGGTCGAGTGATATCCACTGCGGTGATAAGATGAATCGTGTCCTTTTCCTTGCTGACCGCCGCAGAGGCAGTGACCATTTGACGGTTGAATCCAAATGGTTCGGTTCGATAGCCCTTTCCTTCACGCATCCTTGTCCTCCGAATACGCTTGGTTCAGCTCATCAGTTTTTCCGTGGATTTCTTGTCAAGGCCAGAATTGCAGCGCCATTTCAACTACCCAACAACGCCGCCTCGACCTCCGCGCGCGCTGCGCGGCAGGTGAGAAAAATATCGCCTTAAGCCCTCTTCTTCTTGACATTGTAACGGGCTTTGAGCGCCCGGAGTTCTGAGGGCGTGATACTCGGCTTCATCTCACCGTAGTGGCAATCCTTGGCAGCCTGGATATCTTCAATATCCAGGCCGGTTTTCTCCAGCGCATCCCAAATGTGAGCCTCAATGCGTTTTTTATGAGTTTACCTCTTTGTGCCCGGATATGTGAGTTTCTCTATCCATTGCGCCGAGAACCGTACAAATCGCTGCATCATGTGCTCGTCGCTCACGCCAGCAAAGGCTTTTTTCAGCGCGTCGTAAGCCTGGCGAGTCATGTAGATCGGCTTTGCCGACTCCGCCTTTGGCGCAGGTTCGGCAAGTCTCTCTTGAAGGGTAGCAAATTCGTGAGCACGCTCGATAATAACTGCGCTGATTGTATCCGGATTTATATCTCCAAAGAGCGTATCCAGGATAAACGCTGTCGTGGACGTGACCCATACTCGAATCAAATCATTCTCGACTTCCTCACCTTGCACGCAGAAGTAATAGAGGTTGGGATCGTTAGGCGGCGGTACGTCAAAGTAAGGCTGAATCTTGGCTCCGGCGCTCGTCGTAATGGAATAACGTTTGATACCAGTTTCGTTCTCGTACACCCACAAGTTCTTGCTCGGTTTGCGGTTGCCACTTCTGCGTTCATGCCATTCTGCCCAGTAATTCTCTGGATTGGGCGGCAACATCTCCGTCTCGAAGTAGAGAAATTCTACCAGGTCGCGTTGCCAGAGCAACCAGCCTGTCCGCATATCCGGCGCTTCCTCCGGGGCGTTTTCGGCAACTCTCTGCCTCCGCTGCTCAATCAGATCGGCATATTGTTGAAGAACTTCCCGTGCTACCGCTGTTGGATCTCCTTCAGTCGCAGGAATCCTGATAGAGCGCGTTGCCGCAGGGTGCATAAGCAGCGTGCCGCAGTGTTCCTTTATGGATTTGCCTGACCGCACGCAGAGCATTTTGTGCTCCACGCCGAGCGCGCCATGCATCACGTCTATGTGGAGATTGCTCCACCCTTCGTTGGGGATGCCCTTGGCGGCGCAATAGACGTAGGCCCAATCGCCTTCTTCGAATTTGCGCCCCATCATGGTAGCGACTCTGGACGCGAGGAACCGATGCGCCGCTGTGAATTCATCTGCCGAAAATGCTGCCAATGTGCCTGAGTGTGTCATATCATACACCGCCTTTGACAAACTGATTCGCAGATTCTGACCGGATGACGCCGACCAGAATCTTGCGGAATTCCTCATAGCTGACGTCAATCATCTCTTCCGCTTCCAGCCGCTCTTTGAGCCAGAGCGCATACAATTTGCGGCTGTCTACTTCATCCTGCCGCTCGACGTGCAGGTAGTGAACGACGAAGTCCTCCGGCGCTTGGGCAAGGGTGTTCCGCACAAATGCGCGGATGGCGGCTTTGGTTGCGCCGTTGTTGCGCAAGGCCGGCGCGGCAGAAGGTGCGTGGGCTTCTTTCTGGCAATGGAGTAACAAATCGTATCCCACGGCGTTGGGCGACACGAATTGCTTGAACGTCCCATGCTGTTTATCGAGCGTTTGGGTGATTTCGATACTGAACCCGCTGGCGGCCAACGCCTGTTGGATCGCCGCCCAGACTTTGGCCGACGAGTTGTGAAACATCACGGTGAGCCAGCGCCCCGGCTTGAGCATACGCTGCATCTCGCCGAACGCCGCTGCCATCAGGGCTTGATATTCGTCAATCGCTTTGCCCTGTACGCGGTTGATGATTGCCTCTTGCGCGGTCTGGGTGAAGACGCCGAGCCACGATTCCCACAGATAATTCATTTCCGAGTAGTTGATATTGCCGCCAAAGGGCGGGTCGGTGAAGATGTAGTCTATCGTCCCGTCCGGTATGGCGCTCAAGTCCGTCGCGCTCTGCGTAGAGATGCAGAACGGGCTATCCGGCAAGGCGGGTTCCCAGGTGGCAAAGTATTTCTGGATCGTTTTCGCCTTGCGCTCGAAGACCTGGAAGACGTTCTGCTCGTTGAAAATCATCGGCACGTTGTAGTTGGCGGTGTTGCTGCTGCCACCCCAAAAGCGGAACTCCGACAGTTGCGTGACCCGCTGATAGAGCGAGGTGACGGTATACATCAGTTTAAGCCCCACTTCGGCGTCCGGCCAGCGGCGGGCGATGTCCCACAGCCGCGCCATCACCCGCAGTTGCCGCGTGGTGTACAAGGCATCAATCGTGGTCAAGCCATGCGAAATGGGTTGCCGCGTGTTGAGGCCCGGCAGCAGCGCGTCCGTGGGATACCACAGTCCCGCAGGGATGCCCTCGGCGTCCAGCGTTTGGAGCAGCGCCAGGTCAGCCGAGTCGGGGACGGCGGTGGCTTCTCGCCGGTTGGAAGCGCAGCAATCGTAACCCACTTGCACCGGATAGGGGCGCGTGCGGCGCAGCAGGCTTTTTCTCAAGCGCCGGCCGCAATGCGGACAATCGAATTCTGCCTTGATTTTACTTTTGCGCACGTCCGCGTGTTCGTCGCGGGCCACGTCCCACAGCACGAATTCTTTATGACAATGTTTGCAGAGCAGGCCGTAGCTCCAGACCAGATAGTTCATTGGGACGATTTTCCCACAAGTGCGGCAATGCGTGCCGTACAGGGCCAGCGCCTCGTCCGCCGTGACCGCGAGGACGGCCTCGAACGCCTCGGTATAGCGCGCGGCGTCCATCGGCGTGACGAAATTGAACGCAATGAAGGTTGCCGCTGGCGAGAGGTCAATGAGAATGGGGATGCGCCCGGTTTGCAGCGCCGCCACGCCGGTCATCCCCGAACCGCAGAACGGATCGAGCACCAGGCCCCCTGGCTCAGCGTAATGCTCGATCAAGCGCGCGATCGCCTGCGGCGGGACTTTGGTGTGATACGTGTGCGCATCGTAGACATAGGTGTTCTTGCCCGCCGCCAGCGCTTCGGGCAGCGGCTTCAAGGTGTAGGGCGCTAGGGGCAGCGCGTGTTGCCGCACAAATTCCGCGAGCGCCTCATTCGCGCCGGGCGAGTACGCCTCCCGCGCGAAGTCGCGGACGACGCGCGGTGTGAGGCGCAAGTCCAGCGGCGCGGGCGGCAGAGTGAGGTCGAAGAGAAGTGGTTGAGCAATCATGGGTAAGTCTCGCTGTCCGATAGTCTGCATTGACACAAATTTATCCTATCTCAACTGCCTAACAAAACCGCCTCGCCTCCGCTCACGCCTCCCGTGCGTGCTACGCGGCCTGTCCCCGCAGCTGTAGTAGTGTTGCAAAAGCTGAACATACTATTGCCGCACTGTCTCTTCAGGCGTAGCCACGCGCTACTCGCCGCGCTACTCGCAAAAGACTTGCGTTTTGTCAGCATTGAATCTAAGTGGGTAAATCTGAGTTGTCACAAATCTTCTTAACACAAACACGACGCTGCTGTTTGATCCCTGACAGTCGGATTATCCGACACACCGTTATGTTGTGCATCGCATCCAGTATACGGTGAATTTGGAAAATGAACAAGATTCTGAATTCACTGCGCATTAGACGAACCAGGACAAAAGGCTACACGGTGTGTAGCCTTTTGTGAAATCAGAAAGAGCAGCTATTTCCTCGAAGCCCTTACACGATCCCCCTATTTCGATTGATTTCGCAAGACAAGCAGCCGGGTGAATAAGCCACACAGGCGCTCATACCTGCTTCAAAATTATCTCGACCCTGCGATGCTGCGCCGCCGATAGCTCGTCCAAGCGCCGGGTCAAAACTTCTTTATAGGCGGCGGGACTTTCCACATCCACCGCGCAAAGGAGGCTCTCTGCTCTTCAGCGCGTTGCCGGTCAAGCGCTTTTCCTCAACACCCGCGCCAACAAATGGGACAGTTGCTCTACATCCAGTGGCTTGAGCAGCCATCCGGCCAGCCCGTGCTCTTGCAAGCTCCGCAGCTCATTTTCCATAGGATGGCCGCTTACTAATACCAACGGCAACGTCAGTCCCCGTTGCCGCATCGCGTGGAACAACGCTTGCCCGCCCATTTCGGGC
>DAOUAQ010000044.1:0-6078 GCA_034433375.1 Anaerolineae bacterium
ACGCGCTGCATCCAATGCCACAGCGAGCCTTCATCCGCCCGTTGTGCGGCGACGTTGACGTGCTGGTAGCCGAACACCGCGTCGTCGATAACCGGCGCATATAGCCGGTCGGCGGGCGCGTCCGAGAAGCCGGCGTTTGGCCCGGCGTCCCACTGCATCGGCGTGCGCACGCCGTCGCGGTCGTTCAGCCAGATATTGTCGCCCATGCCGATCTCGTCGCCGTAGTAGATGAAGGGCGAGCCGATCAGCGTGAGCAGCAGCGAGTTGGCGACTTCGATGCGACGACGGTCGTTATCCAGCAGAGGCGCGAGTCGCCGCCGGATGCCCATGTTCAGCTTCATGCGCGGTTCGGGCGCGTAGAAGTTCCACATAAAGGCGCGGTCCTCCGGCGTGACCATCTCCAATGTCAACTCGTCGTGGCAGCGCAGGAATGTTCCCCACTGGCACGGTGCAGACAGTTCGGGCGTGCGCGCCATGATCGACAGAATCGGCGCGCGGTCGGCCTTGGCCAGCGCCATAAAGATGCGCGGCATCAGCGGGAAGTGGTAGTTCATGTGCATCTCATCGCCGTCGCCGAAGTATTGGACAACGTCTTCGGGCCACATGTTGGATTCGGAGAGCAGGAACGTGCCCGGCGCGTAGGCGTCCACGAAGGCGCGCAGGCGTTTGAGATAGGCGTGCGTCTCCGGCAGGTTCTCACAGTTCGTGCCCTCGCGCTCGTAAAGGTACGGCGGCGCGTCGATGCGAAAGCCGTCCACCCCCAGGTTGATCCAGTATTGCACCACGCGCAACATGGCCCGCTGTACCTCGCAATTGTCGAAGTTCAAATCCGGCTGGTGGCTGAAGAAGCGATGCCAGAAGTACTGCCCGCGCACCGGGTCGAACGTCCAGTTGGATGGTTCGGTGTCGAGGAAAATGATGCGCGTTTCAGCGTAAGGCTGGTCGGTATCGCTCCACACGTACCAATCACGGTAACGCGCGTGCTCGGGATGCTGCGGGTCGCGCGACGCCTGGAACCAGGGATGCTGATCCGATGTATGGTTGACCACCAACTCGACGATGATGCGCAAATCGCGCTTGTGGGCCTCGTCAAGCAATGCCTTGAAATCGTCCAACGTCCCAAAATGGGGATGGATGTGCGTGTAATCGGCCACGTCGTAGCCGTCATCGCGCAGCGGCGAGGGGAAAATCGGCAACATCCAGATCGCGTCCACGCCCAGGTCGCGCAGATAATCCAGCTTGCCGATCAGTCCGCGCAGGTCGCCGATGCCGTTGCCGTCGCTGTCGGCAAAAGCCTTCACCGAAAGTTCGTAGAAAATTGTATCTTTGTACCAATCTAACATCCTATAGCCTCCCTGGAAAGTCATTCCCGTAGCGCAAACTGTTAGTTTGCTGCTACACGCAAGCTGACAGCTTGCGCTACATTTTTGTTCGCGGCGCTATCACGCGAGGCGCGCGTAAATGGCGGCGCGATTTAGACTGGCGGGCAACGGGCCGACGCGCGTGAGCTTCATCCCGACTAGCTCGCGGGCAGAGCAGGCGCACCGTTCCAGGGGATGACCATCGAGCAGCGCGGCGAGGAAGCCTGCCCAGAACGCATCCCCGGCCCCGGTCGCATCCACCACCGTCACATCTTGCGCTGGGATAGCGGTGATCTGCCCCGCCTCGGAGAGCAATATCCCCTCGGTGCTTCTGAAACACCTGCGCGTCGAACAGCGAATCCGCCGGTTCTACAGAGATGAAGTCGATCAGGGCTTCGCCTAATGCCACAAGGTCGATGGCATCCTGTGCGTTAGTGGTTAATGATTGCATCGTCGTTCTCCTTGTAGGTTAATCGGGAATGAGTACTGGACTTAGAAAGGGAAGAAGAGTGGGACGAAGATCAAACAACCGAGCAACATCAAAATCTGAAGCAGGCCACCGATTTTCACGTAATCGCTAAAGCGATAGCCGCCTGGCGCCATCACCATCGCGCCGCTGATCGTGGACATCGGCGTCGCAAAAGCCGTCGAAGCCGCCAGCGCCACCGCCATCAGGAGCGGGCGCGGCGATACACCCAAGCCCACGGCAACATAGTAAGCAATGGGCGCCATCAACACAGCCGTCGCCGCGTTAGGGACAACCTGACTGAGCAACCCGGTCAGCATGAAGACCCCTGCCAATACCACGATAGGACCACATCTGCCCAGACTCGCGGTCAGAGCATTGGCGACAAAATCCATACCACCGGTTTTCTGGAGCGCGGTCGCCACCGGCAACATCGCGGCCAACAGCACAAGGCTCGGCCAGTTCATCGCCTCGTAAGCCTGTTCCATCGAAAGGCTGCGAGAGAGCACCATAGCCGCGGCAGCCAGGAGCGCCGCCACTACCGGGGACAAGAGGTTCAACGACATCAATACCAGCATCACCAGCGTCACGACTCCGGCAATCCCCGCCCGGCGCGGCGTGTATTGCGCCTCGATTATCTCGCGGGGTTGGCCCACAACGACAAAGTTCTGGTGTTCGCGCTGCAACGTGCGGATGTGATCCCACGTGCCGAGCACGAGCAGGGTATCTCCGAAGCGCAGGCTCAACGTAGCCGTGTTCTCCTCCACCGGCCTGTCGTGGCGCCGCACCGAAAGCACGGTCACTTGATAGCGATCTCGAAACCGGCTCTCCTGCAACGTTTGCCCGATCAGATGGGAGCGCGGCGGCAACAACAGCTCCACCATGCCCACTTCCTGAGAGATCAACAGGCCCTCGACTTCCTCGCTGGGGATAAGGCTCAGGCGTTCCTCATGCGACAATTTAGCCGCCGCCTCCGTGTCGCCTTGCACGTGCAGAATGTCGTCGCTTTCCAGAACGATGGTAGGCGTCGCCATTTGCGCCGGGCCGGGCGCGCCCTTGTGCAGCGGCCAACGTTGAATTTCCAGCACATTGACGCCATATCTTTGCCGTAACTGCGCCTCGGCCAGCGTCAGGCCCACCAACGGCGAAGACTCTCGCACGCGCATCCGAAAGAGGTCTTTCGGTAAGTGATAGGCGGAGGCCAAATCGTCCAGCGAAAGGTCGCTGGCTTCCATCGCGTAGCCCGCGCCGCCCTGTGGATGATCGGGCAGCATACGGCGTCCCACAAACACGATATAGCCCATGCCCAACAATAAGGCGACCAGACCAATCGGCGTGAACGAGAAAAAACCAAAGGGTGGCAGCCCCTCGTGGATCAGTTGGTTATTGACGACGAGGTTGGGCAGCGTGCCGATGAGCGTGAGCAGGCCGCCAATGAGAGAGCCGAGCGCCATGGGCATCAGCAACTTAGAAGGACTCACCTTCGCGCGCCACGCCAGATTGACCACCACCGGAATCAAGACCGCGGTGGATCCGGCGGAACTCATAAAGCCGGAGAGCAATGCGACCGCCGTCATCGTCACCACGATAAGACTGACCTCGCTCGCGCCGCTGATGCGGGTGAGGACTTGTCCCATATAATGCGCCAGCCCGGTCTGGTGCAAGCCGCCGCCCACCACGAACAGCCCGGCAATCATCAGCACCACCGGATCGGAGAAGCCGGCCAACGCCTCTTCAGGGGTCAGGATCCGCAACAAGATCAGGACCAGCAATGCCAACATCGCCGTCACATCCATCCGCAACCACTCGGTGACGAAAAACACCATAGCGATCAACAAGACGACGAAGACAAGGAGTGCATCTAGTGTCATACATTCCTCTGCAAGTTGCGAGTTATGAGTTGGGTAGAAACCACATCCAAGCATTGAACTTATAGCGCGAGTTTATGCTGCAAAGTAGAGAGCAGCCAGTTCGGTATTGGAGATAGCGTCATCAGACTGCCCGGTTTGGAAATAGGGAGGCAATGGCAATGCAGCAACGTTCTCGCGCCCGTGATGCGGATCGGTCAGCACACGCTCGATCTGCGCGAGGTAGCCCTGCGCGGTGCGCTCCCAGGTGTAGCGATCCAGCACACACTGCCGTCCACGCCGGGCGTACTCGGCCACTGTCTCCGGCGAGGCCAGGAGACGATTCAACCCACGCGCGATGTCGGCGGGGTCGGTGGGATCCACAAGAACGCCGTACTCGGTCTGTCCGTCGCGCAGGCTCTCGCTCGGGCCGCCGTTCTGCGTTGCGACCAGAGCCAGGCCGGCGGCGGCTTCGAGCGGAGCCAATCCGAAGGGTTCGTACAGCGCGGCAAGCGCGAACACCGATCCGCGCTGCGCTAGATAGCGATAGGCTGCCGCCAGCGCCGGTTGCCCGCCCACAGCGAAGGCGCTCACTTTGCCCCACAGGTTGGCCTGCTCCACCACGGCGCGCAAGTCCGCGAGCACCGCGCGCTCAGCAGCGCCGGCCGCGCTGTCGTCGCGTAGCGGATCGTTCAGCGCGCCGGTGAAAAACACGAGGTTGGCTTTGGCTTGTAGTTCGGGCGACTGCGCGAAGGCTTGCAGCAGCCCGAGGTGATTCTTCTTCGGATCGAGACGGCTGGAAGCGATGATGGCCGGGAGTTCACGCCGCCCCTCGGCAATGTCACGGGTCAGCATTGCGCGGACGTGGGCTTGCGTCGCGGCCTCGTTCTCCGCGCGCGCGTCCACGCCGAAGATCGCCAGGTTCACGCCCGGCGGTATGATGGCGAAGCGCCGGTCGTCATCAACGTCCACTGCGCCGCGATAGGCGGGATGCATCTTGTCCAACTTCTGCGCGCCCAGGGAATGAGCGGTGAAGGTAAAGGGGATGCCGGTTTCAGCGGACAGCAACACAGCCGCCAAACCGCCATCGCCATAGTGAGCCGTCAATGCATCCGGCAGGCCGCCTTCCGCGCGATAATGGGCGAGGATGTTGGGGACCCAATCGCGGACGAGGTGCGGCCAGAGCAATTCCTTGCGCAGGAATTCCGGCGTCCCGGCGGGTAAGCGCACGATGCGCACGTTGGGCGCGCCGGAATAGGCGTCGGACGTCCCGGCGAATTCCGGCCAGGCCGGATCGACAATCTGGCGGGTGAGAATGTCCACCCGACAGCCCAGGTCGGCCATCGCCAGGGCTACCTGTTTGACGTAGACCAACTGCCCGCCGAAATCGGGATGCTCGGTCCAATAACGGTCGGCGGGGTCGAAGTTACCCTGGGGATTGAGAAAAGCAACGTGCATACCGACCTCCTTACATTTGTCCGATAGCCCAGTCCAGCGATTCTTGCAGCATCGACTGGGGCGGCTGCGCGATGAATTCCGCGGCGATGAGGTGCTCGATCACCGCCCGCGCCTGCGCGATGTCGGCGGCAGCCTGCGCGAACGCCTCTTCACGGGTGAGCGGGATACGCGCCAGGCCCTCAGCGACGGCTTGCATCGCCACGTCGGCGGCTTCGTAGGGGAAGACGTCGGGTTCGTCCATACGGGCGATGATGTTCTCCGTGTCGATGCCGCGCTTCTCGGCAAATGTCGCCAGCGAGTTGGCGGCGGCAACCGTCATCCCATCGGAGATGCCCCTGGCCCGCGCGATCAGCGCCCCCTTGAGGATGCCGGGGAAGCCCACCGAGTTGTTGACCTGGTTGGGGAAGTCCCCGCGCCCGGTGGCGACGATGTAAGCCCCGGCTTCTTTCGCGGCGTAGGGGTAGATTTCCGGGACGGGATTGGCGCAGGCGAAGACAATGGACTTGGACGCCATCAGCCGCACGGACTCCGGCTTGACGACGCCGGGGCCAGGCGTGGACGCGGCAATCAACACGTCCGCGCCTTTCATCGCGTCGTCGAAGCCGGCGATCAAGCGCGGGTTGGTCTGCTCGCAGATCTCCCACTTGCGGTAGAAGCGCGTGTCGGCCTGGATGTCCTGGCGGTCGCGGTGTAAACCGCCCCTTGAATCGAACACGACGATATTGGCGGGGTTGCCGCCGGCTTCGATGATGATGCGCACGATCGTCGTGTTCGACGCGCCCGCGCCGAGGAACACCATCTTCGCCTCGCCAATAGGCTTATCCGCAATCTTCAACGCATTGAGCAGCCCTGCCAGCGTGACGCACGCCGTCCCCTGCGCGTCATCGTGCCACACGGGGATGTCGCACTCGGCGCGCAGCGTATCGAGCACCTTGAAGCAATTCGG
>DAOUAQ010000045.1:0-43652 GCA_034433375.1 Anaerolineae bacterium
TCTTGAAATCAATCTTGTCCATGTTGCGCCTCCACTTGTTCAATGAATTGTTCTATCCAGTCACGTTCTGCTTGAATCAGCGTGTCGCTGTACTGAAACATCGCCTCCACGAAGTACGGCAGCGGCTTCTGCGCTTCCCAACGCTCGCGCATGTGCGCCAACTGCGCCTCCAACGCCGCGACGTACTGCCGCAGCGCCGAAACTGCCTCTGTCGCGGGAACGCCGGGCAGATTCGCAATCCCCAACAGCAGCGGCGTGGAGCAACGCTGCGGCGTGGACAGCGACTCCAGAATCGCCGCCCGCAACTGCTCCCGCCCGTCCGGCGTGATCGCGTAGACCTTGCGCGCCGGTCCGCGCCCGCCTTCTTCCAGCCGGCTCTCGATCCAGCCGTCGCCTTCCAGCTTCTTCAGCAAGTAGTAGATCGACGAGAAGCCGATCTCCGTCCATTCCCGCATCCCGCGCGCCTCGATCACGTGTTCGAGTTCGTAGCCGTGATAGGGCTGCCCGGCGAGCAGGGACAAGAGCGCCAGTTCTGCTTGAGTGGTCATCTATTCTCACCTCGCAGTATTCTAGTATTAGAATACTACGGTATTGGGATTTGTCAAGGGAGAGATTGTGGAGAGGATAGACACCTGAACACAAAAAGCGGCCTGGTCTCGCAACCAAACCGCTTCTTCAATGGGTCGTACAGGATTCGAACCTGTGGCCCTGGGCTTAAAAGGCCCCTGCTCTGCCGGACTGAGCTAACGACCCACGCGCGCCGTAGTATAGCACGGGAAGGGCAGTTGTCAAACCAAAATTGCCTTTTCGCCCTCCCCCCCCGGCTACCGTCTACCGTCTACCGTCTACCGAACCCGTTATCAAACCAAAGTTGACTTTCGACCGCTCAAGGCTATATTCAAACCGATTCGCGTAGATTAGCGAGATTCGCGGTTTGGTTTTGGAGGAACGCGACTATGGATTATGTGGCTTTGGCAGATGCGATTGTAGCCTGGATGCGCGACTACGCGGCGCGGGCCGGGGCGGAGGGCTACGTGGTCGGACTGAGCGGCGGCGTGGATTCCGCCGTCACGGCAGCACTGGCGACGCGCGCGGTGGGGGCCGAGCGCGTTTTCGCCGTGTGGCTGCCGTGCCACAGCCTGCCGGAAGATGAGGCGTATGCGCGGATGACGGCGCAGGCGCTCGGTCTGAGGCTGCACACCGTCGACCTGAACGCAACATGCGAGGCGCTGATGGCGGCGCTCCCACCCGGCAGCGACATGGCGCGCGCCAACGTCAAACCGCGCCTGCGGATGACGGCCTGGTATTACCTGGCGCAATCGCGCAACGCCCTGGTCGCCGGGACGGGCAACTGCCCGGAGATGATGGTGGGCTACTTCACCAAGTACGGCGACGGCGGCGTGGACATCGAACCACTCGGCGAGCTGTACAAG
The DNA here is from genome assembly GCA_034433375.1 of Anaerolineae bacterium. Taxonomy (GTDB): domain Bacteria; phylum Chloroflexota; class Anaerolineae; order B4-G1; family SLSP01; genus DSWT01. Next base: position 1,434 of record DAOUAQ010000045.1, read on the forward strand.
CACGAGGTGCGGGCGCTGGCGCGCGCGCTCGGCGCGCCGGAGCCGGTGATTGCGCGCGCGCCCACGGCGGGACTGTGGCCCGGTCAAACGGACGAGGGCGAGTTGGGCATCACCTACGCGGAACTGGATGCGATTTTGGCGGCCATAGCAGAGAACCGCACGCCCGACGCGCCGGAAGCTGTCGTCGCTCGCGTGCGGCGGATGATCGCCGCGTCGGCGCACAAGCGCGCGCTGCCGCCAACTTTTCACGTGGAAAGGTGAGAATGGTACACGGATTTCACGGATTTTAAGGATTTTTCTGAAAGACATCCGCCTTTTCCGCGTTAATCCGTGTACTGAATTTGTGGTAGACTTCTGACAACAATGGTAATAGATTCAAACAACACACCACAACGCTGTGAGACGGACTCGCGAGGTGAGACGCCTTCGCTATTTGCTGCCAACCTCTACCTGTTGGCGGGGCTGATCGTACTCGTCTTGGGCAGTGTGTTGCCCAAGATTGGCGTGCGCTACCTCGTTGGCATCGCCGTCGAGGTGGCGCTGGCGGCGGGGGCGTTGCTCTTCATGCGGTTCGAGAAGCTCTCCATCCGCGAGACGCTGCGCTGGCGCCGGCCCGGTTGGCAAGCAATGGTTCTCAGCGGCGGGGTGGTTTTCGGGTTGTGGCTGGCCGGCGTTCTGCTCAATTTGCTGACGACGGTCGTCTTCGGCTACACAACGCCGCTTTCGCCCTCAATGTTCCCACGCAACGCGCCGGAGGCGTTTCTGCTGATCCTCTCAACCGTCGTCGTTGCCCCACTCTGCGAAGAGGTGATGTTCCGGGGATATGTGCAACGCGCTTATGAGCGGCGGCATCCCTGGATCGGGATCACGGTCAGCGGCGTCATCTTCGCGTTGTATCATTTACGCTTCCAGGGCGCGTTCGCGCTGGTTCCGGTCGCGTTCACGTTGGGATTCGTCGCGTGGCGTAGCGATAGCCTCTTCCCAGGTATGCTGCTGCACGCCGCGTATAACAGCCTTGCGACGGCAGTCATCATCGCCAGCAGTTTTTTGCCGATGCCGGTGGTGGGCGGACTGGTGATGGCGCTGATATGTGCGGGCGTGCTGCTGACGCCGATTGCGCTGGTTGCGCTGTGGGGATTCTGGCGAGTGACGCATCCGCCAGCCAGAGCCGCATTGCCCAGGCTGACGGGATGGCGGACATGGGCATGGGCCGTCCCGCTCGTCGTGATGTTCGGTATCTACAGCTACGCGGTCTACGCGGAAGTGCTGGTGGGACGTTTTCCCGAAAAACTGGCGGCGGACGCACTGACCTTTGAGATGCCGACAGCCTGGGATACACCTACGCAGTGGCAGTATGTCATTCGCGGTGGGATCAACCAAACGGTAGGGACGGCGACCTGTGAACTGATGCCGCAGTCCGACAGCGTGGAGCTTGCGTGCCGGGTGCAGCAGGACGCCTTCGAGGCCGATCTGCCGTTCAACCTGCCGCCGGGGTTCGATGCGCTGGCGCTGCCGGGCTTCTCACTCGCCGGCGAAGCCTTCGAGAGCAGCCAGCGCGTTATCTGGGCGAAAGCGGGTCTGGCATTACGCGCGCTGGCCGGGACACGCGAGACCGGGAAGACGGCGCTGACGCTTATCGCCGGCGACGCCGACAAGATACTGCGGGTTGAGCGCGCCAACGCGACCGAGACGGCAATCCTTCCGCCGGGGACTCTGCTCGATGGCGAGTGGCCCTGGCGATTGTCGGCATTACCCTTCGCTCTCACTTATGGGAGCACGCAACCGCTGGCTCTGGTCAGCAACGAGGGATATATCCACATCGTGGACGCTTTCGTTATCGTAGAAGGCAGCGAACCGGCGTGGACGCCGGCAGGTAACTTCGTCACGTGGAGGGTCGCCGTCACCTACGAAATTGACGGCGCGGAGACCACGCTGACGGCCTGGTACGACGTTGATGCGCCCCACACGTTGGTGCGGTATGACAATGGCGAGGTGAGTTATTTGTTGGAGAAGGTGCAGTGAGAGGTAAGACGGTTATGGGTGGGGTGGTTGGGGATTCGGTGTTGGTGGGGAGTGAGGATGCAGTATTACAGTGAGGTAGAAACGCGGGAATTGCGGGCGGTCTTCGAGAAAGAAGTGTTGACCTGGCCCGAAGTCTCCCTGCGACGGATGTTCGGCTGTCCGGCTTACGTCGCCGACGGGCGGCTTTTCGTCTTTTTGGTGACGGGCGGCATCGTCATCACGCAGTTGCGGCGCAAGGACATACAGACGTTAGCGCAGGACAATCAGATCGAGCCGTTCAAGGCCGGGGAACGGGTCATCGAACGGTGGACGAAAGTAGCCATCGCTGCCCCGCAAACTATCGGGCGGATTATGGCTTTTGTGCGCAAGAGCTATCAAACTGCGTTGGACAGGGGATAGCCGCTGCTCGAAAATCGGCCCCATCCGCCTCGATTTATCCCTCGTAAGCAAGGTCCATCTGCCCGACGCGACCGGCGCTCGCGCCGCACTCCAGACAAATTTCGTCCGGCGCTAGAGGCCGTCCACAACCCGCGCAATACTCCTGCGCCGCAACCTGCCGCGCCCGCCGCGCGCGACTGATATTTCTGACAAGCGCCACGATCAGGATCAAGGAAAGCGCGATCAGAATGGCGCCCAGAACCCACCACATGACGCCTAAAAACCAGCCCCAGGCCGATTTCAGCGCCGCGCCCAATCCTTGCCAAACGGACTTCGCCGTCGTCGCCACGACGACGCCAAAGGGCATCGGCGTTGGCGCAGGTGTGGGCGCCGGCGTCGGCGTGGGGGCAGGCGTAGGTGTGGGAATCGGCGTGGGGATTGCCGTCGGTTCTGGCTGCGGCAGCGGGCCAAAGGGCGCCTCCGCGCTGGCCCGCCGGCCTGCAACTTCGACGTTGACCTGCACACGATGTTCAACGCCGTCGGCAGGCAAGCCGGAAACGTAGGTCAGCACATACTGCTGCTTGAGTTGATCGAGGACGGCGAGAAAACGCCCGGTCAACTGCGTCGAATCGGGTGTCTCCTGGTAAGCACCGCCGGTGACACGCGCGACCCGTTCCAGATAGCCCCGATCAATCTCGTCGCCCAATCCAACGGTGAAAATGGGGACGCCGACGCGCATCGCTTCCTGGATAGGCGTCTCGGCGCTGGCGACAAGGCTGCCAGGGCCTTCGTCAATGCCGTCGGTGAGCAGCAGTACCACGCGGTTGCCGGGCGCTGCCTCCTGCGCCCAAAGCACCGCCTTGTAGAGCGCATCGTAGAGCGGCGTGCGCCCTTTGGCTTCCAGCCCATCAATGAGCGCGAGGACAGCCTCGTGATCGGTCGTGAAGGGATGTTCGCGCGCTTCATTCAGCGCGTCAAGATTCACGGCATCGGCGAAAGCGATAAAGGCGACCGCATCTTTCTCACCGAGTTGCCCGATCAACGCGCGCGCGGCGGCCTGGGCGTCTTGAAGGGGGCGGCCTTTCAGCGATCCCGATACATCCACCACCACCACAACCGACAGGGCCAGAGCGGTGTTGGTCATCGTCTCGACCGTCAGGATGGGACGGGCCACGGGGGCGCGATCCTCGTTGATCTCAAAAGCAGAGGCTTGCAAACCGGGGACCGGCGCGCCGTTCGCATCCCGCACGGCGACGGCCAGCGTGACTTCGGGGAAAGCCGCCGCATCCGTTGCAGTGACCGACACGGAGAGTGTTGTAGGTGGGCGTTGCGCATAAACAGGAATCTGCACGAGACAGGTCAGTACCACCGCCAGCGCGGTAGGCCATCGCAAAATCGCACGGCGCCACTTTGTTGACTTCATCCCCACCTCCCTACAAGTCGGGAGCCTAATCCAACACGCGGGTTACAGGGTAAACTGTGACATCCTTATCAATGCCCTTGAAGCGCATTCCCGGAATCGGCGTCGCCTCGACGGCATCTTTAACCAGGTCATAGGTCTCCGGGCTGATGAGTACCTCGCCGGGCTTCGCCACAGCGCAGATGCGCGCCCCCAGATTGGCCGTCGGGCCGATAATAGTGTAATCGGTGCGCAGTTCGCAGCCGAACTCGCCGACGACAACTTCGCCCGTCGCCATGCCAATCCCCAGCGCCGCCGCTTCGATGCCGCGCGCAGCCCAGTCCGCCATCAACCGCTGATGCACGATCTGCATTTCCAACCCTGCGCGCACCGCCCGCAGCGCATGGTCAGGTTGCGGCAGCGGCGCGCCAAAGAGCGCCATCACTTCGTCGCCGATGTATTTGTCCAACGTTCCCTGATAGGCGTGGATCACCTGGGTCATCCGTCCCAGGTAGTCGTTGACAAATTCCACCAGCGTCTCCGGTTTGAGCTGCAACGCCATGTGGGTCGAGCCGCGCAAGTCGCCGTACAGCACCGTGAGCACCACCCGTTCGCCTTTAAGGATGTCAACGTTAGGATTCGCCAACATCCGATCCAGAACGTGGGAATCAACAGAGCGCCCCAGGACACGCCGCAACCGCCGCTGTTCCAGGCTCTCGAAAATCGCGGTGTCCATCTGGCTCACGATAGCCTTCAACAACCGCTGGTGGTCGCGGGTGAAACGGCGTTGCGGGTCGCGGTTGACCGCGCCAAATACGCCGATGATCTCGTTGCGTAAGATCAACGGGACTGCCAAAATCGCGCAGGGCGGCGCGTCACATTCCTGACAGGTCAATTGCGCGCGGCGGATGGCGTCGTTCGCCACGCGCGTCATCGTCTCGTAGTAGACCACCTTTTGGAGCAGATCGTCGTGGGTGACGGCGCGCATTTCCAACTGTTTGCCGGTTTGATCGTACAGCATCACAAAGCCCATTTCGGCATCAATGACGCGGCACAAGTCCTGCAAAACCACGTCTAGCATCTCGTCGAAAGGCAGATATTGATCCCGAATCTGGTCAAAGCGGTAGATCGTCTCCAGTTCTTTGTTGCGCTGCGCGAGATCATGGTATGTGTAAGCCTGAACGATGGCCGAATCCATCTGGCTTTCCGCAGTTTGCATCAGTTCAAGCTCGCCGGCGTCGAACACAGGAGCACTGCGCCCCATCAACACAGCGCCTAGTGGCTTTTCGTCCATAAAAACAGGGACCGCCGCCATGCGGAATGTCTCCGGCAGCCTGGACGTCACCGGCGGGGGCAAAATATCTCCGGCTTCCCACACCGTCACCACGCTATCGTGCATCGCCTCGCGGACGCGCGCCTCAGACAGCGCGTCGGCGACCTCGCGCCAGGCCCGGTCGTGCTCCTGCACGACTTTCAGCTCCAGAGCGCTTGTCTCACGATCCATCACGTACAGCAGGCACACATCCACCCGGAATTGATCGCACATGACGTGCGCCAGGCCAGAAAAGATCGCCGCCGGGCCAGGCGCAGCATCCCGAATACGATCAATCGCCAGAACAACATCCAAAGTCTTCTGGCTAAGCGCCAGTTGTGTCTTTAGTTCTGCTTCCTTCATCAGACCCCCACCTTTCACACTTCGTAGAACCTTGAAATTCGTCACCTCCATTCTACACAAAATCGCAGGTTAGAGCAAATGGATATTTCATCTCCGGCGGAGAACGTAGTTGCGTCAAGAGGGTGTGACGGATGTCATTGTCGCGCGCCTCCCTCTCTGATATGCTAGAGGCAGAAAAGCAAAGGAGGTGCGACATGTTCACGGTTATGATTCTAGCGCATTTACTCGGCGACTATCTCTTGCAATTCGATGTTGTGGCGAAGTGGAAGGCGCGTTCACTCTGGGGCGTCGTGGCGCATGGCGGGATTGTGACCATGACGACGCTGGCGTGCGCGCTGCTCGTTGATCCGGCCTGGTGGCTCAACGCGCTGTTGATCGGGGTGACGCACGCGGTCATTGACGTGGTGAGAGCGCGCCTGGTCCGCGCCCAGAACCCCACCTGGGATTTGGTATACCTCCTGATTGACCAACTCACCCACATCGCCATCATCGCGCTGGTCGTGACGTTGCATCCGGCAGATCCGTTGAGCGGACGCGCCGAGATGTCCAAAGTCGTGGCGTTAGCCATTGGCTATCTCCTGCTGCTCCAACCGGCCTGGGTGCTGCTGCGCTTTATCGTGCGCGGGGTGTGGGGACCAGAAGCCGCGCCACACCTGGGCGTCGGCGAGAAGTACGAGCCGATGATCGAACGGGTACTCATCACCAGCTTCGTCCTTGCCGGGCAATTCGCGCTCGTCCCCCTGGTGCTGCTTCCCCGCCGCCTGACCTCCGTTCATATGCAAGGCAATGGAATGGGCGTGCTGGTGCAGTTGACCAGCCACTGGGCGGAGACGCTGTTGAGCGTGCTCCTGGCCGCTGGGGTCGGATTGACCCTGCGGATGGTCATCCTGGGCGGGTAAAAGGAGGTTGCAGATGAACGAGATAAGGCTACAATGGAGATATGGCAATCCAACCAACAGAAGAGCATACAGCACTCACAACCCATTGATAACCCATCCCATGATAACGACAATGGATCCAATTGCAGAGCGGGTGAGTTTTCTACGTTCACTCCCCCTCTTTGAGGGGCTTAACAACGAGGAACTACGCTTTCTGGCCTCAGAAGCCAAAGCGCGCGTGTACGAGGCCGGGGCGGTCATCTTTCACGAGGGCGAACCGGGGACGACGTGTCACATCATCACCCACGGCAAAGTGCGCGTGTACGTCATTGGCGAGGACGGGCGTGAGTTGTCGGTCAGCATCTTCGGTCCGGGCGAGATTGTTGGGGAGATGGCGCTATTTGAGGATCTACCACGCTCGGCGAGTGTGGCGGCCATTGAACCCACACATACCCTGGAACTGCACCAGGACGTGCTGCTGCACGGGCTGGCGCAGTCCGCAAACCTGGCCCGCAGCCTGCTGCGCGCGCTCAGTTCGCGGCTCCGGCACATGACAGAGGAAGCGGAAGGGCTGGCCTCGATGAATGTGGCCGACCGGCTTTTCCTGCGGCTGCAACGTCTGGCCGAGTGGTCAGGACGGCCGGTGGCCGACGGCGTGCGGATCGCGCTGCCGCTGACGCAGCAGGAACTTGCCGCGCTCGTCGGCGCCAGCCGCGAGAGCGTCAACCGCGCGCTGTCGGGATTGCGGCGGCAGGGAAAAGTGCGCCTGGACAATGGATGGATTGTACTGTTGAAGAAGTGAAAATATAGCCGAACGAATAACGAAAGTGAGGTGAGATATGTCCAACGATAATGAGCACGAAACGATCCGCGCGCAACGACGGCGACGCGCCGGGCCGGAGGATTCCGGGGAACGCGAGCGCGCCGCAGCGCCGCAGCGCCAGAAGCCCCCCAGCGCCCCCACCCCTGCGGGGACAGGCGCTCCGCGCCCATCCGGTGTGAGCAGTACGCCGCGACCCATCAGCAGCGGCAGCGCCCCGCGACCAGGTGGGGGCGGCGGATTTACGCTGCCGCCGTCGCTCTCTGGCCTGCGGATGCCCGGCGGCGGCAAACCTTCGCTGCTGATGCTTATCATCCTGGGCGCCATTGCGCTGTGTGTGATATGCGCCCTCATCTACTTCGCTTCGCAGTTGATAGGGGATTTTACCCTGCCGGAGTCGGGCCAGTACACCTACGATTATCCCACCGCTGCCCCTGCGCGACCTACCGTGGCCCCAGCCAAACCCACCGTCCAACAAGCGCCCAAAACCACAGCCCCGCCGGTGACGTCGGGAGAAGCTAAGTCGTGGCTGGTCATGCTCTACCAGGACGCCGATGACAAAATCCTCGAACAGGACATCTACATTGACCTGAACGAGGCCGAGCGCGTCGGTTCCGGCGCCAACATGCACATCGTCGCGCAAATAGACCGCTATCGCGGCGGTTATTCTGCTGATGGCGACTGGACTTCGACCAAACGGTTTTACGTCACCCAGGACGATGACTTGCAGCGAGTGCGCTCCCGGGAACTTGCCGATATCGGCGAGGCCAATATGGCCGACGGCGCAACGTTGGTGGATTTCGTCACCTGGGCCGTCGCCAATTACCCGGCGGACAAGTACGTGCTGATTATGTCCGATCACGGTATGGGCTGGCCCGGCGGATGGAGCGATCCCGATCCTCGAGGCAGCGGCGACCGCAGCGTTCCGCTCGGTGCGGCGCTCGGCAACCAGATTTATCTGCACGAACTGGATGAGGCGCTGACCCAGATCCGCAACCAGACCGGTATCGAAAAATTCGAACTCATCGGCATGGATGCCTGCCTGATGGGCCACCTCGAAGTATTCAGCATGTTGACGCCGCACGCGCGCTACGCCGTCGCCTCGCAAGAGACCGAACCAGCCCTGGGGTGGGCTTACGCCAGCTTTTTGAGCGCCCTGCAAGACTCCCCCGCGATGAGCGGCGCAGAACTGGGCCGGTTGATCGTGCAAAGCTACATTCAGGACGATGAGCGCATCGTGGATGACCAGGCGCGCGCCGAATTCCTGCGGCAAAGCGCCCCCATGGGCGGCATGTTCGGGTCGCTGTCGGCGTCCCAACTCGCGCAGCAGTTCGAGCAGAGCATCACGCTCACGGCGGTTGACCTCTCGCAGATGCCGGCATTGCTAAACACCGTGAACGACTTCGCTTACGCCCTGCAGTCGGCCAACCAGCGCACCGTGGCGCAAGCGCGCAGCTACGCTCAATCGTTCACCAACATTTTCGGGAACAACGTGCCGCCGGCGTACATTGACCTGGGTAACTTCGTCCAACTGCTCAAACGCGAAAGCGGCAGCCAACCCGTCAGCCAGGCCGCCGACAAAGTGCTCAACGCGCTCGATCAGGCGGTCATCGCCGAAAAACACGGCGCGAAAAAGCCCGGCGCCACCGGCGTCTCGATCTACTTCCCCAACTCACAACTCTACGCCTCGCCGGTCACCGGCTACCAATCGTACAACACCGTCGCCGGGCGCTTCACACAAGCGTCTTTGTGGGATGATTTCCTGGCCTTCCACTACACCGGGCGAACTTTCCAGCCGGCCAGCACCAACATCGTCGTGCCAGACCGCGCCATTGCAGCGCCGGGCGCATCCGCCATCGAGGTGTCGCCGGTCACATTGTCGAGCAACGTTGCAGCGCCGGGCAAGCCGGTCTTGCTCAGCGCGGATATTCGCGGCGAAAACATCGGCTACGTCTACCTGTTTGTGGGATACTACGACCCGACCTACAACGCGATTTTTGTGGCCGACTCGGATTACCTGGAAAGCGACCAGACCCGCGAAATTGACGGCGTCTATTACCCGGTGTGGAGCCAAAACAGCGCATTCACGATGGAGTTTGAGTGGGAACCCATCGTCTTCGCCATCAGCGACGGACGTAACACCGTCGTGGCAAACTTCGAGCCGCAGAGTTATGGCGCGACTTATGAACAAGCCGTGTATACGGTGGATGGCACGTACACCTACGCCGACAGCGGCGAGTCGCGTTACGCGCGCCTGTACTTCGCCAACGGCGTGTTGCAGCAAGTATTCGGCTTCACCGGCGAAAACGGCAGCGGCGCGCCGCGCGAGATCACTCCACAAACCGGAGACACCTTCACCGTGTTGGAGAAGTGGCTCGATCTAGGCTCCGCGCAGGCGACCGTCTCCCGGCAGGAAGGCGGCACGCTCACTTTCGGCAACCAGATGTTCACGTGGAAGGAGTTGGACGCCGCGCCCGGCCTCTATCTGGTCGGCTTCATCGTCGAAGACCTCGACGGCAACGCCACCCAGGTGTACGATCAAGTCAGCGTCCAATAGACGAGCGTTTCGGACGCCTCCGCTACCTCCGTTCAATCGAACAGCCGCGCTGCACCATCTGGTTGCAGCGCGGACTGCTATCCCGAAGCCAGCGTGGCCTGAGCAGTCCTAAAGTACTCTTGCATACTTTTCCCTAACCATGTAAAATAGACGTAAAGGTTTGATAAAGGATAGAGTATGCCGACAGCACAAGCGTTGATGGAATCTCAAGACGATCTAGCAGGTCAGGCCCAGACAGCCACACTGACGCCAACCCTGGCTGAATTGCAGGCGGAAATTAACCGCTGCAAGCACATCGAGGCAGAACTACGCGACAGCGAAGCGCGCTTCCGCACACTGTTCACGAACTCACCCGATGTGACGTTCGTCATCAACCTGGAAGGCGTTATCCTGGACGTTAACGACGCCGCCTGTCGTCTCTATCAGACCAAACGCGAAGCAGTGCTCGGTCACCACATTGTCGCGCTGACGTTTCCCCAGTGGCGTGAAGAAGTCGCTCAGATGTTTACGAAAATGCTCAACGGCGAAGTTGAACATCTGGAAATCGAGAGCGTCAACAAAGACATGCGTGTCATCCCTATCGAAGTCAAGTTCAGCCGGATTGATTACGCCGGGCAACCGGCGCTACTCATCAATATCCGCGACATCACCAAACGCAAGCAGGCCGAGGAAGTTCTGAAGCAGCGCAACCGCGATCTCTCGCTGTTGAACCAGGCCGGCCAGGTTTTCAGTTCCAGCCTGGATTTGGACGCCGTGCTTTCCGCAATTCTGGACCAGGTCAGACGCATCATGGGTGTGCGTGCAGCCTCAATCTGGTTGGTGGAAGACAAAACGCGCGAAATCGTCTGCCGGGAATCCTCAGAGCAGTGGGTCATCCGGGGGCGTCGGGTGGCCTGGGGGCAGGGGATTGTCGGCTTGACAGTCCTGGAAGGGCAGAGCCTTATCGTGCCCGACACACGGCTCAACGCGCGGCATTACAAAGCCATTGATCTGGAAATCGGCGTCGAAATCCGCTGCATCCTGAGCGTACCCCTGAAAATCAAACAAAACGTAATCGGCGCGCTGCAGGTCGTAGACACCGAGGTAGATTGCTTTAACCAGGAGGACATCCCGATCATGGAAGCCCTGGCGGCTACGGCGGCCATCGCCATCGAGAACGCGCGGTTGTTCGCCCAAGTGTTGCGCGACGCAGAAACGAAAACCACCCTCATCCAGGAGATCAACCACCGGGTCAAAAACAATCTTTCGGCGATCATCGGCCTGCTCTACTCCGAACAGCGTTACCTCAGCGCCGGCTGCGCAACCAATGGACAGACGCTCATCCAGGGTCTCATCGGGCGGGTGCAAGGGATGGCGCAGGTTCACGCGATGCTCTCCGACGCGGAATGGGCGCCGCTCCCGCTCGATATGTTGACTCACCAGATTATCAACACCGCCTTAGAAACGCTGCCTCGCGGCGTCAACGTTGCTGTAAGTGTATCGCCATCGCCGGTGCGGATCCGATCGTCACAGGCCACCAATCTGGCGCTCATCATCAACGAACTGACCACCAACACCATCAAATATGCACTGGCAGATCGCACCACAGCCAAAATCCGGGTGCGCATCACAGAGGAAGAAAATGGGGTGGTCGTCCTGGAGTTCTACAATGACGGGCCAGATTATCCCACAGATGTTGTTGACCTCACCCGTCACAATCTGGGTCTCTATCTGATCAAAAATCTGGTCGAACGTGGTCTGGCTGGCGACCTGACGCTGCACAACGACAACGGCCCCGTCACCACCATCCGCTTCAGGCACAATAAAGCGTAAAACGTCATCCTCTTACGTTTTACGCTTTACGAACTATTCTTACCAGTTACGCAGCATGTCCACGAGCAGCCGCGTCCCATAGCCGGTTGCGCCTTTGGGGACGTAGGGTGCGTCTTTTTCGGCAATATCCAGCCCGGCGATGTCAATATGCGCCCAGGGAACACCTTCGGGCACAAACTTGCTGAGGAAAAAGCCGCCGAGGATACTACTGGCGGCGCGTCCGCCGACGTTTGCCACATCCGCCACGGCGCTCTTGAGCGACTCGCCATATTCCTCAAAGAGCGGCAACGGCCAGACGCGCTCGTAGGTTGCTTCTCCGGCAACGCCCAGACGGGCAATGAGCGCGTCGTCGCCCATCACCGCCGCCGCGTGTTCGCCCAGGGCGACCACGCGCCCGCCGGTCAACGTCGCAATGTCGAAGATGGCTTGCGGCGCGAAGGTCTGCGCGTAGGTGATAGCATCCGCCAGAATCAAGCGACCTTCGGCGTCGGTGTTGAGGATTTCGATGGTCAGGCCCTTGAGCGAACGCACCACGTCGCCCGGCTTGGTCGCGTGCGCGTCGGGCATATTTTCGGTCAACGGCAGCAGGCCGATGACGCGCAACGGCAGCGCAAGCAAAGCCGCCGCCCGCAGCGCCCCCAGCACCGCCGCCGCGCCGCCCATATCGCCTTTCATGCGGTGCATATTCTCGCTCGGTTTCAGGGAGATGCCGCCCGTGTCGAAGGTGATCCCCTTGCCGACCAGCGCCACCGTCGGGAGGTCAGCGCGCTTGGCGTTGTGCTCCAGGATGACCAGTTGCGCGGGTTCGCCGCCACCCTGGTTGACGCTGAGCAGCGCGCCCATCCCCAACGCCGTCAAGGCGGCCTTGTCCAAGATCTCGCAGCGCAGTCCCACCTCTGCCGCGACGTGCTGCGCGATTGACGCCATGTGCGATGGCGTGGCGATGTTCGCCGGACGGTTCTCCAGGTCACGCGCCAGCCGGGTGGACTCGGCCACGATTTGTCCAACGCGCGCGCCGGCTTCGAGCGCAGCCAGGCGCGCCGTATCCCACTCGATGAGCGTGAGCGTGTCCAGATCGGGGCGCACCTCGTCCAGTTTCGTCTTCAGTTCGTGGAAGCGATACAGCCCTAGCAGCGTCCCCTCGACGACGGCAGCCGCGGCCGGTTCCGGGGCCATCCCCCCCACCCCTGCGCCGTGGACGAGGGTGTGCAGGTGGGTCACGCCCAGGTCGCGGGCTTTCTTCGCCGCGGTCGCAGAGGCCTGCCGAATTGTGTCCAGGGTAAACTTCTCACGCTTGCCAAGCCCCACGAGGATCACCCGGCGGGCAGGGATAGCGCCGTTGGGATAGAGCACCGTCACTTCATTGAGCTTGCCGCGAAAATCACCATCGGCGATGAGCGCCTGAATTTGACCGCCGAGGGCGGCGTCCACTGCGCCCGTCGCCCCGCCGGGGACCGTCACCCCCTCGAAAAGGTTCACGACTACGGCTTGCGCCGGCTGTGTTTGAATTGCGCCGATGACAATGTCAATCTGCATCACAATCGTCTCCTAACCCCGCGCTGTAACAGCATGGCGCACGCCGGGGTCTCTGAAACGGGACGGGAACGCAGCGATCAGCCGGTTCACATGATCATTCAACTGTCCTCGCAAGAAATTCAGCACTTCCCGATCATAAGGGAAATTGGTGATGAGGAACTCGAAGACAACATTCGTTTCAGAATTCTCCAGGTCACTGACCAACTCATAAGCATCTTCAAGAGTGTGAATGCCGGACAGCACATTCTCAACCGATAGACTGAGCGCGTGTTGAGCGCCGGCGAGGATCTCACTATCGGCAGGTTCCGCAAGCCGTTCGGCGCTCAGATTGCCCCGCAGACGCTCCAACCACAGCGCGTGCGCGATCTCGTCAAGCACATAATGCTGCCAGAAATCGGCGATCTCGCTCTCATGAGAGAATTTTCTAACCAATCCCCGGTAGAATTCTGCCGCAGTTTCCTCCGCCTTGATGGCTAAGGCAAACAGGTCACCAACCGTCGCCCCTTGTGTCATTGCGCTCTCTCCTCATCCCTCCCACACCTACAAAACAAGAAGCAGGTGTGTGATTATTGTTAACCACACCTATTATAGCAGACTTCCGCCAATAAAACAGGGGCACAGACATATTGTTGCCCGGTATGACTTTTCCCTAACCGCGCTATAATAAATCTTGACTCGCATTACTTGCAGATCGTGATATGATAATTAACGTAAGCACAACGATTTTGAGTTTTCTCACTGGCCCAGTGGATAGCAATTCATAAAGTGGAGAGGACATGAACACTGAAGAGCAATCGCATATCTATCAGGTCTTATACGCACGTCGCCAGGACATCGCCCAGGCCTGGTTCGCATTGATGACGCAGCTCAGCCCAACCGCATCCGAGATCACCGATCTGCACTCCATCCTCTTAAAAGCTACCGATCAATTGAGCAAGCTAGTGGTGGCTGAACCTTTTGTCGCCGAACCAGCGCAAAAGATCGGCAAGACCCTTGAAGGCCTGGATAACCTGCAACCTGATGCGCTGAGCCAGATATACGATATGTTGGCGCGGGAACTGGTCAGTGGGTTGACGGTGGAACACATCGCCATCTTGCATCCCCGCGTTGTCAGCCTGGTCGGGGCGTTGAGCAGTGGCTTCTATATGGGCAAGGCCGAACGGGCGAAGACTTTCGACATGAACGCGATGTCCATGATGGGACACGATCTCAAAACGCCGATCAACGCCATCACTGGCTTTTCGCGCGTCATCCTCAAAGGCATTGACGGCCCTATCACCGAATTCCAGCAGCAAGACCTGACGTCCATCTATGACGCCGGACAGAAATTGCTCCACATGATTGATGAAGTCTTCCGCAGCGCCAAAAACGACGCCGGGAAGACGAATCTCTATGCGGCAGCTTTCGACATGGCCGACCTGTTGGGTGACGTGTTGCGCGTCAGCCAGCCGGTTCTCGCCCGGCGCGAGAATGTGCTGGAGATTCGCTGCACCGGTGAATTAGGCGATATGAGCGCAGACGCCTCCACGGTGCGCTGGGTGCTGCTCGGACTGCTTTACTATGCCTCGCGCTTCACCGGCAAGGGTACGATTTCTCTCGTCGTGACCCGTGACAAGATCCAGGAAGTAGACTGGTTCTTCTTCGACATTGCAATGAAAAAACCGGCTAAAGAGTCTCCAGAAGACGCATCCTGGCCGGGAACTAAGGAGCAGGAAAGCTCAGACATCGCGCTGATCACCAGCAAACGCTTTTGCGAAGAATTAGGCGGCAATCTGATGCTGGAACGCGGCGACGACGGCCTTACCAAATTCATTGTCCGGCTGCCCGCGCGCTAGTCGCATACCTACCGCATCATCAATTCGACCTCCCGCGTGGAAAACATGTGGGAGGTTTCCTTTGCGGGAGCGCAACCGTGGTTCCCGGCAAACGTAGAATAAATAAACAGCACGAAAAAGGAGAAAACCATGCAAACAAATATCAAGGTTCTGGCCTGGCTACACGTGATTCTGGGAATTATGGGGCTGCTACTCGGCTGCGCCATCATTACCATTATGTTAAGCGCCGGATTGATCTCCGGTGACAGTGAGGCGATGGGCGTCCTCACCATCATTAGCATGTTCGGCATCGGGCTGCTGCTGCTGCTCGCCGCCCCCACCATCGTCGCCGGCATTGGGCTGCTTCAGTACCGTTCTTGGGCGCGGGTGCTGGCGTTGGTTCTGGCGCTCTTCAACCTGTTCGCATTTCCGCACGGCACGGTGTTCGGCATCTACACCTTCGTCTCCCTGCTGCACTCGGATGCCGCGATGTTGTTCTCGAAATAGCGAATGTCCAAACCTGACAGGTCGCGGAAGACCTGTCAGGTTTCGTCTTTTTCTACCCCCGCGCGCGCAAACGCAGTTCCAACGTCCGGTCAAGTAGACCTTCCCGCGTGTCTCCCACCAACGGTAAAACGCCGCCGTCGGCAAAGAAGGCGAAATCGAAATGCACCGCGTCTCCCGCCATCTTGCCGGGGAGAGGCATCAACCGCGCCGTCAAGGGTTTGTGCAGGCGGACTGAGAGCGCCGCCACGTCGCAGAGCAGCCGCGCAAGCGCTTCTTCGCTCACATCGCCCGGCAGGGGAACGGTGTCCAGCCCCGTCCCACACACGGCGGACCATTGCAGCAGTTCTCCCACATTCAACCGTCCTTCAGCAGCGCGCTGCGCCAGGATCGAATCCTCCAACACCGGCAGCATCAAGCCGCAGAAGCCCACGTGCGGAAAGCGCGCCTGCCCAATCGCATCGGCGAGGGTAGCTGCAGCCGCTAAAGTCCCCGCTGCGCCAAGCGGCTGCCCGGTCAACCCTTCCAGCGCCGCGCCGATGCTGCACTCCGGCGTGGGGAACGGCGCTAACGAGAAATCAATCCCACCGAAGCGCACACGGTGAGCGGCAGCCAACCGTTCTGCTACCCGCACAATCCGCGTGGCTTCAGCCTCAATGTCTTGACGCAGGCGCAGGTGCGCCTCTGACAGATCAGCCGCCCGGGTCGCATTGACCGCCAGATCAGCCGCTTCGGTCGCCACGGCGAAGGTCGGCGCGCCGCCGCCGTGATACGCGGCAGGGAAGAAGGGCGTGCCAGGCGCGACGTTCGCCAACGCCGCGAAACGCAGATTGCCAAAGCCATCCTCAATGCGCGACGCTTCACGGATCACCCACGCCGCCCTCCGCGCCGCTGCGCCATCCAGTGCACCGTTCGCCGGGTTGACGATGTGCGCAGTCGCAAATACGGACTGTGTCGCGGCAAACATCGCCGGCAGGTGTGGCAACATCGTGATGCCTGCCGGCCCCAAAGCAACGTACTCAAAACCGCCTTCACGGGCCAGCGCCTCCACCGTGACCGCAAATTCGACGGGATCCGCTTGGAGCGCGGGAACGCCGTCAAACGCCAGGCGCGTCGTCTGCACGGCAAAGCCGGCTTCGGTGTAAGCTGTGCGTGCCATCTGGGCCAACGCGCCAAGTTCTCTAAACTGTGCGCCATCCAGCGGAAACGCTGCTTCAGCAAAGAAGGTAATCGAACGAATTTTCATAGTCCACCTCAGTTTTTCTCCATTATAACCAGATTTGCAATTCGCAGACCTATTGCAAAGTGCCCTGGAATCTGGTAATATAAGAGTACATCAGGGCGACATGTCCCATCCAACCAGCCCAAACCTCAACAAAATCTCAGCGAATTGGGCGGAATCAAATGAGGTCTTTTCAATCTAAACTTTCAACCTGCAACCGATAACCTGCAACTATGTTTAAAGGAGGTCAAAATGCCTGTAATTACGATTTCACGACAGTATGGCAGCGGCGGGGAAGCCATCGGGCGGCGCGTTTGTGAGGCACTTGGCTACAGCTACTTCGACAAGAACCTCATTGCGCGGGTCGCTTCCGAGGCCGGTATTTCCGAGAATGAGATCGTGGATTTCTCAGAAGATACTTACAAAATGCGCGGATTTGTAGACCGGCTATTCGGCAGGCGGCGCTCGGCGGCAGATGCCTGGATCAACAGCGCCGCGCAACGCACACTGGCGGTTGAGATGCTCGACGAAGCGCGCAGTGTCAACCTGGTGAAAGACATCATCATTGAAGCGCACAGACACGACAATGTGGTCATCGTCGGGCGCGGCGGACAGGCCATTTTACAGGAACAGCCGGGAGTGCTGCACGTGCGGGTCGTCGCGCCGCTCGGCGCGCGCGTTCTGCGTGTCCAGGAACAAGAAAAATGTGGGTTGGATGAAGCAAGCACGCTCGTCAAACGCAAGGACGAAGCTGCCGCAGCTTACCTGGAGCGGTTCTACGACATTGACTGGGACAATCCATTGCTCTACCATCTCATCATCAACACCGGGAAATGGGAATTTGAGGATGCCACCCGCCTCATTCTCAATGCGTTGACCCACCTCAAGATGGTTGTCGAAAAGTAATGCCTGTAGCCGAAGCCGCGAAATTCCAAACCCTACGCCATATCCAGTTATTCGCCAGGCTCTCGGAGGCCGCCCTGAGTTATCTCGCCGACGTCGTCGTGCGGCGCGTGTATCCCGCCGGCGCGGTGATCGTCGTCGAAGGCGAGCTGTGTGCGGCCGCCTACTTCATCGTCGCGGGCAACGTCGAAGTGTACCGGATGTCGTCCCAGGGCCGCCAGCAGGTCTTGGTGCGGCTCGGGCCTGGACAGACGTTTAACACCGTGCCGCTTTTCCAGTCCGACAACACCAACCGCGCCAGCGCCGTGGCGCTCACCGACGTCACGCTGTACGCGGCGCTCAAAGACGACTTCCTGCGCGCGTTGCGCGTCTGCCCGGAGCTGGCGCTCGTGATCTTGCAGGATTTCGCCGACCGGCTGGCGCATCTCACCGATTTGGTGGAAGACCTCGCGCTGCGCCCGGTGCGCGCGAGACTGGCGCGCTTTCTCTTGCAGCAGGCGGATGGCACGGCTATCGCGCAGAAATGGACGCAGGACGAAATGGCGGCGCACCTGGGCACGGTGCGCGATATGATCGGGCGCTCGCTGCGCGCGTTGACCGATGAGCAATTGATCCGCATGGAGCGCGGGCGCATCGTGCTGCTTGATCGCGCCGCATTGGAGGCTGAAGCGCGGAATTGATTTTTACAGGGACGCAGATTCACGCCGATTGTCGCAGATAAGTTGAGTGAAAAATGTGCGTGAATCGGTGAAAACCCGCGTCCGGTATGACTTTTGTCGTAGCGCAATGACCGCCTTTCTGATATGCTCAAGGCATCATCAGAAAGGCGGTTTGTTATGGCAGAACAATGGACTTTACCGGAAATTGATCTGGCGCAGTGTACGCGCTGCGGGCAGTGCGTCATCCAATGCCCCACGCAGGCCGTCGAGATGCAATCCACGGGGCCGATCATCGTCCGCCCGGCAGAGTGCATCTACTGCACCACCTGCGAGGCCGTTTGCCCGGTTGGCGCCATCGCGTGTGTCTTTGAAATCGCGTGGGACGTTTGAACGGATTCTGAACAACTTTGGACTTTCGACTTTGGACTAACATGGAGGACATAGCATGAGCGAATATATCAACACTCAAACACAGCGCCAGGAAACGCTGAAAGGTATCATCCGGCAATTGCACGCGGGGGCAAGCGTGGACGAGGTCAAGGCGCAGTTCGCCGAGTTGCTGGCCGGCGTTGGCGGCGCTGAGATCGCGCGCATCGAGCAGGCGCTTGTCGCCGAGGGACTGGAGCCTGAGCAGATTAAGCCGCTGTGCGACGTGCATGTGGCCGTTTTCCGCGAGTCGCTGGACGATCAGACCGATCCGCAGACGATCCCCGGCCATCCCGTGTTCACCTTCCGCGCGGAAAATCTGGCGGTAGGGCGGGTACTGGATAGCCTCCGCGCCGCCCTGGACAATGTCAAGGCCAGTCCCGATGAACCTGCGTTGCGCGCTGCCCGCGAGAAGGTGCAAAAGTTGCGCGAGTACGAGCGGCACTACCAGCGCAAGGAAAATATCCTCTTCGCCTACCTGGAACGCTACGACTTTTCCGGCCCTTCGAAGGTGATGTGGGCCGTCCACGATGATATTCGCGCCTTGTGGAAGAAGCTAGCGGCGTTGCTCGACGCCGGGCCGGGCGAGGATGCCGCCGCCTTCACCGCGCAACTCGACGAGACGTTCGCGCTGCTGGATCAAACGCTCCGCGATATGATCTACAAAGAGCACAAAATCCTGTTCCCGGCGGCGCTGGCGCGGTTGAGCGAGGCGGATTGGGGCGCAATTCGCGCGCAGGAGGGCGAGATCGGTTATTGCTACGTCACCGCCGGCCGGCAATGGCAGGCGCGCCACGATCCGCGCGCGACGGAAGCCGCGTCGCAGGCAGAATTGGCGACGAGCGGCGGGCTGATCCCGCTGAACGTCGGGGCGCTGTCGGCGGAGCAAATCAGCATGATGTTGAGCACGCTGCCGGTGGATATCACTTTTGTAGATGAGAACGACGAGGTGCGCTTCTTCTCACAGACGCGCGAGCGCGTCTTCCCACGCTCACCGGCCATCATTGGGCGCAAGGTGCAGAACTGCCACCCACCGCAGAGTATGGCCCGCGTGCAGCGCATCCTCAACGACTTCCGCGCCGGTGTGCGCGACGTGGCGGAGTTCTGGATTGCGATGCACGGGATGTTCGTCCACATCCGCTACTTCGCGCTGCGCGACGCGGCGGGGACGTATCGCGGCACGCTTGAGGTGACGCAAAACATCGCCCCACTGCGCGCCCTGGAAGGCGAGCGCCGGTTGTTGAACGAGGAGGCGTGAATGGATACCCCCGTCGAAATCCATTTGTACGGCAAACTGCGCCAGTATGCGCCAGACCCACGCGCCGACCGCGAGAATGTGGTGCAGGTCACATTGAACGCCGGGGATACGGTCCGCCATGCGCTGGAACGCGCCGGCATCGCCGAGGCGGAGGTCTGTCACATCTTTTTGAACGGCGCGCTGTTTTCGACGCACAACTCGATGGCGCCCTGGCTCGGCTACCGGCAGGCGCAGGCCAATGTCCACGATTTGAGAACGGATGTCGTCCTTCAGCCGGGGGATCGTTTGGGGCTTTTCGGTCACGATATGGCTGCGCTGGTCGTCTGACACAGCGCAGCCATAAATTCAGTTGCACAATGCGCGGATCGAAGTCGCCTACTCCGATGGAGTGTCTGGTCGCAAATATCCGGCGATCTGATTGGCAAATTCGCGCGCGTTGACCGGTTTGGAGATATAGCCCTCGCAGCCATACGCCTCGGCGATGGCCGCCGCTGTATCCTGCGGCCACGCCGTCACCACCACCACCGGAATGTGAGACAGCGCTTCGGAGCCTTTGAGCAGCGCAGCGACGGTTTGTCCATCGAGGTCGGGCAAGCCCATATCCAGCAGAATGAGATCGGGCATCACCGCCATCGCCGTCTGCAAACCGCTCTCGCCGTTCGATTCAATCAGGATGTGATAGTCAGCGCGTTCGAGCAATCGCTGCATCAACCGCGATTGGTATGGATCATCTTCCATAATCAAAATCGTTTTCATCGTTCCTTCCGTTATGTCTGAGCAACCCTCAACGCTGGAACAGCAGTATATACTCATGCTTGAAGATGTAAAATCCACCCACCAGCGCGCGATAACGCCATAGCTCCTTCTGCTCGCGTTTGGCCCGCGTCTCGTCGAAGTTCTTGACGATGATGCTCTTGAGCGTGTAGCCTAACGCCTGCACCGCCTGCATCAGGTAGAAGCCGAGCGGAATCCATTCGCCTTTCACGTACTTGTCGCCGATAACGATGGCGAGGTAGCGCCCGCGTTCCAGGAACGGCGTCACGCGCGTCACAATCGCGGTGAACTGCGCCACGAAGGCATCCACCGAAGCCGCGTTCGAGAGGTCGCGGTCGTCGTCGCTGAAGCGGATGATATCGTGGTAGGGCGGGTGCATCAACACCAACTGCACCTGCGCAATGCCACGTTCCGCCAGCACCGCCGCGTAATCCACGGCGCGACTATCGCCCACGACCACGTCCGCTACAACGCCGTGCAGGTTGGGCGCTTGCGCCACGATTTCGCGGGTGCGCGCCGCAATATCCGGGTTTAGCTCCACGCCGATGCCGTTACGTCCCAGGCGTTGACATTCCAGGAGTGTCGTGCCGCTGCCGACAAAGGTATCCAACACCCAGTCGTCCTGTTTGGTGTAGCGCAGGAGCATCTGGTGCGGGATCTGCGGGATGAAGTTACCCCAGTACCAGGCCTTGTGCGCGCCGGAATTGTCCCGCCGTTCCATCACCCAGAGGCTGTCGGTGATGATCTCGTCGTACTCTTTCCAGCGGTTGAGATTGAGGTCATTGATCTTGCCCGTGCGGACTTCGGCGGCGGCCTTGCGCAGGCGGGCGATGTAATAGTGCGTGCGTTGCAGCGTGCGCGTGGCGAGGATTTGATCCAGGTCGGCCAGCAGCACGTCTTGGGGAAAAGTAACACAGTTGGCAGAAGAAAAGTCTTCATCCGCCGATCCTGCTGGCTGCCAGGCGGCGACCTGCGCGCGCAGCTCGCCAATATGAACACGCACAGCCTCAAGTTCATCATTGGACAAACAGGCGTCCAAGAGGGCTAGAAAGGTAACATGATCCAGAGAAATATAGTCTACACTGTTCTCGTTTGCCATTGACGACGGCTCCTGCTCCTGTGTGTAGGGCGAATTGACAATTCGCCCTACGCACGAATAGCCCAAATAATATCGGATAGCGTCTCCTGCCCTGGCGTGAAAGCGAACCGGTGCAAACGCGCGGCGTCAAACGTCGCTGTGTAGTCGCGGATGATGCCGCTCAGCCACGTCAGTTCCGCCTTGAGCTTCCAGTGCGCGCCGCCGGTCGCGTACAACACGATGAACAGCCGGTTGGCGTAATGCTGGCGCTGCTCCTGGCTCTGCGCCTGATACAGCCATTCGATGAGCGCGGCCGGATGATTGACCGCATAGGTGAGATCGTGGCCGAAGCCACGCGGAAACACCGAGGTTTTGTGATCGAAGCGCACGCCGTTGAGCGTGAAATCCACGAGGCGATCCCGCTGATTCTCCGCCGGGATTACGCCTTCCAACGCCGCGAATATCTCCTCGACTGCCCGCGCCGACCAAAAGTTGTACCAGCGGTTCAGCGCGTAATCGAAAAATGCCTCGCGCTCCGGCGCATTTCCAAAACGGCGTTCCAACTCCGCCCGCAGCGCGTCGAAGGACGGCTCATCGTAAACGAAGCGCGTCTGCGCGTCGAAGAGATTGTTCTGCACCCGTCCCCAACGGTAGGGGAAGGCCCAGCGTTTTTTCAGTTCGCGTTCGCGGGTTTGGAGAAGTTGAAGATTCATAGCAGAATCAAAGGTGAGGCATTAAGAACAATGTTCACCGGTGGCATAACGCAATTCCTCTTCCAGGACCTCGCGCGTATATTGTATCGCAGAGACATTATATTGCGACAATACGCTTAAAAACTCATAACGTGAAAGTCCTGCGATTTCAGCAGCTTTATCCTGACTGATCAATCCCGTTTCGTACCATTTCACGACAGCGGCGCGTTTCATCTCTTCGATAAATTCTGCCGGTGACTTACGCAAGGCAGAGAAGGCAGATTCTGGTAGTTCGACAGCGTATGATTTCACGTTCATCGAATACTCCTTTTGTTGCACGACGCAAACAATAGACTCGTGCCATTATAGCACACTCTGCCTTCACGGGCGCTTCCCTCTCAATAGACAAATTCCGCAAACGGGGGTACACTTCCTCCCATATCCAACACAGGCAGGAGGTAGCGCAGTGACAACCCAACACGTAGCGCCTTACGGAGCGTGGAAATCTCCCATCACGTCCGATTTGATCGTCTCGCAGTCCATCGGTTTGGGCGGCGGCGTGTTCGACGGCGACGACGACGTGTACTGGACAGAAGGCCGCCCCGCTGAGGCCGGGCGCAACGTTATCGTGCGGCGCGCGCCGGACGGAACAACCCATGACATCAACCCGGCGCCGTTCAACGCGCGCACCCGCGTCCACGAGTACGGCGGCGGGGCAGTGTTGGTGGAGCGCGGCGTCGTGATCTTCAGCCATTTCGCCGACCAGCGGCTCTATCGCGTGGCGCCTGGGCAAACGCCGGAGGCGATCACGCCGGAAGCGCCGCTGCGCTACGCGGATTGTGTTGTGGATGCGGCGCGCAATCGTCTGATCTGCGTGCGCGAAGATCACGGCGAGGCCGCCGCCGCGCACGGCGAAGCCGTCAACACCATCGCCAGCATCGCGCTCGACGGCAGCCAGGCGCAGCACGTCCTCGTCTCCGGCAACGACTTCTACGCGACGCCCCGCCTCAGCCCCGACGGGAACACGCTCGCCTGGCTCACCTGGCGGCATCCCAATATGCCGTGGGACGGCACAGAATTATGGATCGCCGAGGTGCAATCCGACGGGACGCTGGCGAACGCTGCGCTCGTCGCCGGCGGCGACGAGGAGTCCATCTTCCAGCCAACGTGGTCGCCCGATGGACAGCTCTACTTCGTCTCGGATCGCAGCGGGTGGTGGAACCTGTACCGGCTGGCGGATGGGAGCGCGGAACCCCTCACGAAAATGGAGGCAGAGTTCGGCGCGCCGCAGTGGGTTTTCGGCGTCTCAACGTATGCCTTCGCGTCCGCCGAGCGGATCATCTGCACGTACTCGAAAGACGGCATTGATTATCTGGCAAGCCTGGACACGAAAACCACAGCCTTGACCGTGCTGGACACCCCCTACACCAGCATCGGCAGCATCCAGGCCGCGCCAGGGAAGGCGCTGTTTCGCGGCGCGGCCCCGACCCGCGCCGCATCACTTGTGCTCCTTGACCTTGCCAGTGGACAGCAGACCATCCTCAAGCGCGCCAACGCCATCGAACTTGATCCCGGCTACCTGTCCACGCCGCAGCCTATCGAGTTCCCCACCACCGGCGGGCTGACGGCGCACGGCATCTTCTATCCGCCGCAAAACCAGGACTACGCCGCGCCGGAAGGCGAAAAGCCGCCGCTGCTCGTCCTCAGCCACGGCGGGCCGACAGGGGCGACCGCCAGCGCGCTCAGTCTGGGACTGCAATACTGGACGAGTCGAGGCTTCGCCGTCCTCGACGTGAACTATGGCGGCAGCACTGGCTACGGGCGCGCCTACCGCGAGCGGCTCAACGGGCAATGGGGCATCGTGGATGTGGATGACTGCGCCAACGGCGCGCGCTATTTGGCGGAGCAGGGGATGGTTGATCCTAACCGCCTGGCGATTCGCGGGGGCAGCGCCGGCGGCTACACCACGCTCTGCGCGCTGACCTTCCGCGACGTGTTCCACGCCGGGGCGAGCCACTTCGGCATCGGCGATCTCGAAGCGATGGCAACCGACACGCACAAGTTCGAGTCGCGCTACCTGGATCGCCTGATCGGGCCGTACCCGGAGCGCCGCGACCTGTACGTGGCGCGTTCGCCCATCCACCACGTCGCCAATCTCAACTGCCCGGTGATCTTCTTTCAGGGATTGGAAGACAAAGTCGTGCCGCCATCCCAGGCTGAAACGATGGTCGAAGCGTTACGCAAGAAGGATATTCCGGTGGCCTATTTGCCTTTCGCGGGCGAGCAACACGGCTTCCGCCGCGCCGAAAATATCAAGCGCGCGTTGGATGCCGAACTCTACTTCTACGGGCGCGTCTTCGGTTTTGAGTTGGCCGAACCTGTCGAGCCGGTGGAGATTGAGAACCTCCCATAACAGTTAAATCCGTGATCTGATTTGACCCTGAACAGAGTCCGATTAAAATAGAGTCAGACCGGCCCCACACCCGCAGCGCGAAGCCGAGCGCGTCCCAACACCGGCCCAGCGAACAGTCTATAATACAGTGGATGCAATTGACATTCAGACAATCAGAAGGAGTTTAATTTGACCGAGAGATATACAGACCAGGATATCGTAGTGTTGCCGGAACGGAATTCGGTGACGCCGCTTGAGGGAACGTTAATTTTCAGCGGCCTCGCCCACCCCCAACTGGCATCGAACATCGCGCACTATTTGGGACTGGAAGTCAGCCCCTCCATCAGCCGCAAGTTCTCCAACGACAACTATTTCGTCCATCTGGGCGTCAGCGTGCGCTCGAAGCAAGTCTTCATCGTCCAGCCGCTCTCGCCGCCGTGCAGCGATAATCTGATGGAACTGATGCTGATGCTAGACGTAGCGCGCAGCGCCGGGGCGAACGGCGTCCACGCGGTGATCCCGTACTACTCCTACGCCCGCTCGGACAAGAAGGACGCGCCGCGCATCTCCATCGCCGGGCGGCTCATCGCCGACCTGTTGGTGACGGCAGGCGCGACCCACGTCATCACGATGACGCTGCACTCGCCGCAGGTGCATGGCTTCTTCCGCGTGCCCACCGACCATCTCACCGCGCACTCGGTCTTCGTCGAGCATCTCAAGACGAAAGACTTGAGCAACAGCGTGATTGTCGCGCCGGACATCGGGCACGCCAAGCGCGCGACTAAGCTGGCCCGCGCGCTCAAGTTGCCCGTCGCCGCCGGCGAGAAGCAGCGCCTCACCGATGATTCGGTCGCCATCACCGGGATGATGGGCGATGTGTGGGGCAAAGACGTGATCCTGCTGGATGACGAAATCGCCACCGCCGGAACGATCATTGAGACAATCAAGTATTTGAGGACGTGCAATGTCCGCAAGTTCACCGTTATCGGCACGCACGGCCTCTTCACCGGCCCCGCCGTCGAGCGCCTCAACGACATCGCAGAAATTGACGAGATCATCGTCACCGACACCGTTCCCCTCAAGGACAGCCAGCGACCGCAGCGGTTGAGGGTGCTCTCGGTCGGTTCAATCTTCGGCGAAGTTATCCGCCGCAACGTCAAAGGTGAATCCGTGGGGTCTTTGTTCGAGTTCTGGTCACTCCCCGATTAAGGAGAGAAAAATATGGCAGATGCAACAGCTCCTAATGGACGTACCGACACAACCAAACCGCAAGAAGGGCAGGAACACAGCAACGGGTGGCGCGCATTCACTACCCTCACCCAGTTTCTCAAGGATGACGGCTGGTATCCGCAGCAGCTTGACGAGAAGACGATCCACCGGGTCTACTTTGCCGGCGAGAACGGGGAACTGCGCTGTTACGCGCAAATTCGCGTGGATTTGGAGCAATTCCTCTTTTACGTGATTGCGCCCGTTAAAGCGCCGGAGGACATGCGCGCGCACGTCGCCGAGTACATCGCCCGCGCCAACTACGGCCTGCGCATTGGCAACTTCGAGCTAGACTACACCGACGGGGAAGTCCGCTACAAGAGTAGCGTTGATTTCGAGGGCGAGCGTCTGACGCCCCAGTTTATCAAGAACGCGATGTACCCGGCGGTCCACACGATGGACTTCTATTTGCCCGGCCTGCTCGGTGTGATGTACGGGAACAAGACGCCCGTCGAGGCCATCCGCGACATTGAGGAGTGACGCAGCGCCCAACCTCGAACAGGCAAGCGCGACGCGGAAGCACGGCATGATGTTGGTTGCTGCTGGAGCCATCGGCTTCAGCAGCATCATCGTTTTTACCCGGCTTATCACCGGCCTGACCAGCCCCGGCATCGCATTCTTTCGCGCACTCACGAGCTTTTGCTTCTTCAGCGCGCTGTTGCCCTGGTTTCCCGCCACGCTACAAATTGGCCGCTACCGCAGCGAGATCGTCCGGCTCGTGGGGCTTGGGTTGACCGTCGGTTGCACCGGGATGTTGTACGTTGACGCCGTGCGCTACACCTCCGCTGCCAACGCGGTACTACTCAACAACACATCCACGGTGTACGTCGCGTTGCTCGCGCCGTGGCTGCTGCGGGAGCCGCGCGGGCGGTATACCTGGCTCAGCGTGGGACTGGCGCTGGCAGGCATCGTCTGCATCGCCAATCCTGCCGGACTGCGTTGGGCGTCGAGCGAATTCAGGGGCATCGTCGCGGCGATGTTATCGGGCTTCAGCTACGCGCTGACGATGCTATTGAGCCGCCGGTTGCGGGGGCGCGTCAGCGGCGTGACGCAGGTGTGGTGGAGCACCGGCATCGCGGCGCTGCTGGCGTTGCCGTGGGCGTTTCAGGCGCCGGCAAGTGTCGTGGCGCGCAACCTGCCGTTCATCCTCGCGTTGGGCGTGCTGGCGCAAGGGCTGCCTTATATGCTCTATTTCCTGGGACTGGAGCGCGTTCCGGCGCAGGTCGTGAGCATCGTCGCGCTGCTCGAACCGGTTAGCGGGATTTTGATCGGGATGCTGTTGTATCGAGAAATGCCGAGCGCCATCGGCGTCGTGGGCATCTTTTTGGTGCTGACCGGCATCACGCTCGTCTCGCGTTGATGCGGCACACTAACCCAAGGTGCCGCTTGCGCTTTCACATTTCAATAGTACACGGATCAGCACGGATTTCACGGATAAAACCAGGAAAAAAAATCCGTGTACTCCGTGGAAATCCGCGTCCTAAATCCTGAAACTGGCGCAGGTAACAACTTGAGCTGCATACCAAATACACGCTATGGAAAGCGCGACTACAAAGGACGAAACCGATGAATTTCAAAATTGCGACGTTTAATGCCAATTCCATCCGCAGCCGGCTCGATCAAATCCTCGCCTGGCTGGCCCGCGAACAACCGGACGTGCTCTGCATCCAGGAGACGAAGGTGCAGGACAAGGATTTCCCGGCGCAGCCCATCGAGGACGCCGGATACCACGTCATCTTTAGCGGACAAAAGGCGTACTCCGGCGTCGCTATCATCAGCCAGACCACGCCGGAAGCCGTCGTCGCCGGTTTCGACGATGGCGGGGAAGAGGCTGATGCGCCGCGCCTGCTGCGCGCCGTCTATCGCGGCGTCACGGTGGTGAACACCTACGTCCCGCAGGGCCGCGAGGTGGAATCGGAGCATTTCCAGTACAAGCTGCGTTGGTTGGCCCGGCTGCGCTCACTCCTCGAACGGCATTACACGCCCGATGACCTGCTGGTATGGGTGGGCGATCTCAACGTCGCCACGGAGGACATTGACGTGTACGATCCGAAGGGGCTGCGTTACCACGTGGACTTTCACCCCGACGCGCAGGCCGCGCTGGAAAACGTGCGGCAATGGGGCTTCGTGGACGTGTTCCGCCAGCACCACCCCGGCGAACCGCAGCAGTTCAGCTACTTCGACTACCGCGCCAACAACCCCATCGAGCGGGGCATCGGCTGGCGCATTGATCACATCTGGGCGACGCCGCCGCTGGCCGCCACATCCACCCGCGCGTGGATTGATGTGGAGGCGCGCAAGGCAGCACGACCGTCGGATCACACGCTGGTGGTGGCGGAGTTTAGGCTGAATATGGCGGAGAATGAGCCATAGCACCGGAGACAATTCCCCCCAGTCCACCACAGCCCGAAAACCACCCCACCCCCGCCATCAACACCTGGAACGAAGGCCCGCTCCACGCGGCGCTCAAGGCGTGGTACGCGCAACCCGGCGACGCCCTCGAAGTTCCCGTGGATGGCTACATTATTGATCTCGTGCGCGGCGACGTGCTCGTAGAGTTTCAGACGCGGGGCTTCACGGCGCTCAAAGACAAGCTGGCGGCGCTCACACGCGCGCATCCGGTGCGGTTGGTGTATCCCATCGCCCAGGAGAAGTGGATCGTCAAGCTGGCGGACGATGGAAAAAGCCAGGTGAGTCGCCGCAAATCCCCCAAACACGGCAGCATTGAGCAGCTTTTCGATGAACTGGTGAGCATCCCGCACCTGCTGGCGCAGCCCAACTTCACGCTGGAAGTGTTGTTCATCCATGAAGAGGAAGTTCTCCGTGCCGACGCGCGGCGGGGATGGCGGCGTAAGGGTTGGGTACGGCACGAACGACGACTCGTCAAAGTGGTGGGGCGCCGGGTTTTCACGTCGCCTGAAGATGTGCGCGCGCTGATTCCCGCCTCGCTGACAGAACCGTTCACCGCCGCCGACCTTGCGGCGCATATCGCCGGCGGACGGCGACGCGCGCATAAAATGGTTTACTGCCTGCGAGCGATGGGTTTACTCGTCCAGGCGGGCAAACGGGGACGCGCGATTCTGTATCAGCAATCAGCTTTCAGCAGTCAGCCTTCAGCGGTCAGCCATACAGTGTCCTAGAATGACCTTCGCCCCGGCTACTGGCTACCGCCTACCGTAACCCCAAAACCTCAAAGACCAGGTCGGGTTCGCTGTGGCCTTTCACCTGCACGTAGCCTAGTTCACGAGCGTTGACGTGCATACGGACGCGCTCATACGCCGTCACGTTGAGCAAAATCTGACGCGGGGCAGCGTGGGATTGCAGGCGCGAGGCCAGGCTCACAGAATCGCCGATGGCGGTGTAGTTTTTGATGGTGTGCGAGCCGATACTGCCGACGACCGCCGCGCCGGTTGTGATGCCGATGCCAAACGAGAGGCAGTCTTCCGGCGGCAGTTGGGTATGAATGGCTTTGAGCGCATCGAGAATCTTCAACGCTGACCTTACGGCCCGCAATGTGTGGTCAGCCTGGGACAGCGGCGCGTTGAAAAGCGCCATCACGCCGTCGCCGAAGAACTTGTCCAGCGTCCCTTCCTCAGAGAGAATCGCCTCTGAAGCCAACGTCAGATAGCGGTTGAGCACTTCGACGGTGGCTTCCGGCGCGAGTTTCTCGCTGAAGGCGGTAAAGCCCCGGATGTCGGCAAAGAGCGTAGTCACCTCGCGGCGCGCGCCGCCCAGGCGGACGCTATCGGGATCGGAGAGCAGTTGCTCAACGACGTGCGGCACGACATACTGCTCGAACGTCTGCCGGATGCGGCGGGCCTGCGCCTCCAACTGACGGCGCTCGGTCAGGTCGTCCACGACGATGGCGATGCCGTTGGTTTCTTCGCGGTTATCCTTGAGGGGACTGAGATTCAGCCGCAAGACCACAGGGCCGCGCTTGGGCAGCACCGGCTCCATCTCATAGCCAACCAGCGACTCGTCCTTGTTTTTGACGACGTCCACCAACGGCGCGATCTTGACACCCATCTCAGGCAACGCATCAATATACGGGCGGCCCAGGGTCGCATCAGAGAGAACGCCAAGAATACGTTCGGCAGAACGATTCATCAGTGTGATTGTGTCCTGTGCGTCGGTGGTGATGACGCCGCTGGCGATGCTGGCGAAGATGTTGTCCATGTAATTCTTCATCTCGGCGATGGCGTCGCGCTGGCTTTTCACGTCGGCAAACAGGCGCGCGTTCTCCATAGCGATGGCGGCTTGCGAGGCCAGCGCGGAGAGCAGTTTTTCGTCATCCGCCGTAAAAACCAGTTGGTCGGCGCCGCGTCCCAACAGGACAAAGCCCAAAATCCGTTCCCGCGTTTTGAGCGGCGCTTCCAAGAGCGAGGCGATAGCGTGAGACGGGTCATCCAACTGACCATCCGTCCAGATATGGGGGTCGCCTGAAATCAACGCCTCCTGAAGCAACACGCGTGCAGCCTGATACAAGGAGTCCCCAAAACCTTCGTCGCCAAAGCTGCTGCGCACGATCAGATAGCCGGCTTCATCAAAGAGAAGGACGATGCCGCCTTGCACTTGAATGATGCGCGTGGCCTCGGCGATGACCAGGTCGGGGATGACATCGGGATCAAGCGAGGCGCTGATCGTTTGGCCGATGTTGTAAAGTAAGTTGATCTCGCGGTAGCGTTCGAGGGTCTCCTGCGCGAGCGAGCGGCTTTCAAGCGCCCGCTCGATAATCAAGACGAGGCTGTTGTGGAGAAATTGCAGACTGCCATCGGCGCAGGGCCGGTTGATGCCTCCGCCGCGAGCGGCCAATGCGCCAAGTTCGAAGTTGCTGACGGTCAGTGGCAATACACATTCCCACTCCCCGGCAGAGGGCAATGCGGCAGCGCCGTCGGCAGCATGATATGCCTCGGCGACAAGAGTGCCATCCACATCCAGCAACGCAATCGTTACATCGGGCAACACCCCGGCAAAACGCTCCAGGTAGCCAGAGAGTACCCACCGACTCAACAAGCGACGAACCGACAATTGCTGCATCTCATCGACCTCCACAAGAAAACACCTTTACGCTAACGGCAATAGGAAAGAGAAAGTTGATCCAATCCCTGCTGTGGATTCCACCCAGATTTTCCCGTTGTAATGTGCCACAATTTCGTGACAAATTGCCAACCCCAAACCGGTGCCCTTTGGTTTTCCTACCAGGGCATCGCCTCCCTGGTAAAAGCGTTGAAAAATATGGCGCAATCCCTCGTGAGTCACCCCCTGGCCGGTGTCGGCGACGGAAACCATTCCCCCACCCGCTGCCGGCGCCTCCCAATCCCGCATCACCGCGCCGCCTGGCGTCCGCTGCGCCGTCACGGTGATGCTGCCCTGCTCCGTGAATTTTATCGCGTTGGTGATGAGGTTGTGCAAGACTTGCTGGATGCGTTCGGGATCGGCCAGGATCGGCAGCGTCGAAGCGTCCAGACTCACCGTCAACGCCAGACCTTTTCGTTCGGCGTCAACGCGCAACTGCGTCTCCACCTCACGGAGCAAAAGCAGCAGATCACACGGCTGATCGTTCCACACGAGCGTACCTGCATCCAAAGCCGAGATGTCCAAAACATCGTTGATGATGGTAGTCAGGTGTTCGCCTTCGGAAACCATAATTTTGAAGTTGTGCTCTATCTGCTCAATCGAATGTTGGATTTCTTCATCACTGGCGGGTAGAGCAGGCTTGATCGAGCGATCAAAGGTGCGCGAGATGAGCTTGGCAAATCCCAAAACGGCGGTCAACGGGGTGCGCAGTTCGTGTGAAACGGCGGAAATGAATTCGGACTTCATCCGATCTACTTCAACCTCGTGGGTGATGTCGCGCAGGATGAAGATGACCGCGCTGCCATCTCCCAGAGTGGTGACAGACGCGCGCAAGACCGATTCGGCCAACGTCACGCCATTCGCCGCCGAGAGGTGCGGCGAGACCAGCATCACATCCGCAGTGTGGACCATGCCCGGCCTCGCCAAAGAGTGCGCCATCACTGCGGATAACTCCGGCAAAGGCAAGACATCTGCAAGAGATTGTCCTATAAACGACCGGGAAGAGAGCCGCACCAAACGTTCAAAGGCGGGGTTGGCAAGCTGTATCTTTCCAGATGGATCGGTGACCAGGAGGGCATCGGCCATATTTTGCAGGATTGCGCTGAGGCGGTTGCGATCATTGACCATCATCTTGGTGCGGCGGTCAATTTCTTCTTCGAGTTGATGCTGATCCACTTGCATCCGCTGAAGCAGCTCGGTGTTTTCGACAGCCAGCGCAACCTGTGAGGCGAGTTTTTCGATCCAGCGCACGTCTGCCGTCGTATACGACAAGCGTCCTGCGCGCGGACCCAGTCCCCATAAGCCGACAATCCGCTCTCCGATACACAAGAGGAGCGCCAATTCGACGCGCCGTTGGTCCATAAAATCGAGAAGTTCAGTCGGCGCCCAGGTCTGAGGCGCAGAACGCACGATAGGCTCGCCGCTGTGCTCTACCCACAAGCGCAACCCATCGCCTACCGTCAATGATGAATCGCCCGCGTTGGCAGAACACACTAAAGATTCGCCGTCATCACTCAGCACCAACAAGACGCCGCCGGATGCGTCAATCTGCGCTGGCAAATCGCGCGTTAACAGTGTGGTTAGTTGTTCCAGGCGGATGGCGCTGGTCAGCTTTTCGGTCATCCATTGCTGAAGTTGCGGAATATCGTAGACGCCGCGCGAGAATAGCCGCTTTCCGTAAGCCGACACCTGTGCGCGCAGCAGCCAAAACGCCGTCGTGGTGAGGGATGTTGCCGCAAAAATCACAAATGCTTCACTTACCTGGTCGGTCAACACTCCCAACAGCCACCGAATGACTTCTTTGAGCAAAACGTAAATGCCAAACAGCACCAGCCCGAAAAGGATATGCACAAACCCTTGCAAAACCAGCGCGTCCACATCGAAAAGGCGATAGCGCGCGACTGCAATCGCAATCGCCACCGGCATCGCCACAAGAAAAAACGCTGTGACCTCAATGGTGAGAAATGCGTGGCCCAAAAGTAGTTCCGGCAATCCCGTTAAGAACAAATACGGCAAGAGGCCGATGATGGCGCCCAATGCCACCCAACGAATTTGTCCCAACACGGCAGGCTGCCGCGCCGTATAGGCAGTATGGACGATGCTTACCACACCGCCAACCAACATCGTCAAACCAATCCATGAGCCGACATGCGAAGCCAGGATGAATTGACGCAGTGGTGTGTCTCCCGCTACGAAACCATAGAGTAAGGAGAAGGTGGGATTGATGACGTGAAGCAAAGGCAGACTTTTCGCCAGAGAGGGCGAGGAAATTTTCGCTACCGGGAAGATCAGCAAGAGATGGTGAATGGCGCTAAACAGCAAAGCGCGCGCTAGAAACTTGAGCACACTTTCGACAATGAACAGGCCGGGTGTGACAAGGGTCATCACCTGGAAATGGAGCAAGAGATTCAATGACAGACACAGCGCAACAAGGAAAAGCAGCCGGGCGGCGATTTCGTCGGGATAGCGCAACAGCATATACACCCCGACGACCAGGCCGGTCACCACCATCGCATACACCCCGAAGCGCAGCAATGGCAGACGATCCTCAGGGAAAGGTTGCAGCGTGACCCTCACCGTCCGCAAAATCTGATCCCGCCGCACCTCATAAACGACGGTCTGACCCACTTGCCAATCGGGAGCCGGCTCCCCGCGCCACGAGCGTTCACCCCATTCCCAGATGCTCAAACCATCAATCGAGACAATTTCATCACCTTTTTTAAGGTCAGAAATTGTCGTCTTGAGCCGCGTCGCCACCCGCAACCCTGAGGCCATAAACTCGGTGAACAAGACGCCGTCTGAGGGCAGCCGCGCCTGTATCGAGAGCGACGCAGCCACGTACCCCATGCAGATAACGCCCAGAAGCAATAAAATCAGGGCGAGGGGGTATTTCTTCAGGTTGCGGAAATACGCAAAAAACGCCATGTTAAGTCAAAAGGTCAATCTCCAAAATTTCGGCCGCTTTCCCCAGAATATAGTCTGGGTCAAAAGGCTTGGTCACATACTCGTTCGCCCCGACAGAAATCCCTTTTTCCTTATCAATCGCCTGGCCTTTGGCCGTCAAAAGAATCACATGGATGTTGCGGTCAATCTCTTTAATGCGGCGACACACCTCATAACCACTGAGTTTGGGCATCATGACATCCAGGAAGACTAAGTTCGGACGGCGACTCAGCGCCATCTCCAACCCCTCTTCCCCATGAGTCGCCACCAGTAATTCAACGCCTAAGTCCTCCAAATCCTCCAACGTCTGTTTTAACAAAACACGAATGAACGCTTCATCATCTACAATAAGAATCAGTTTATCATTCCCCATACCGACCTCCCCAACTCATGCGACCCATCCAGCTCGCCGCCAATCGCAGCCCTGAAAATAATGTATCATTCTCCTGTCATTCTGTCAACAATGCCGCGAAACAAAAATACAGTCAGCAGGCCGGACGGATTACAGACTCGTCAATCTGCTGACTGTTCAAGTTGCTTTCAGCAGGGATGGATGTTAGTCCAGGCCGGCCGCCTTGCGTAACGCCTCGGCCTTGTCGGTCTTCTCCCACGGCGCATCAATGTCCGTGCGCCCGAAGTGCCCGTAGGCCGCCGTCGCCTGGAAGATCGGGCGGCGCAAGTTCAAATCGCGGATGATCGCCGCCGGCCGCAGATCGAAGTGCGCGTGGATCAGGTCAATGATCTGCGCGTCGGAAATTTTGCCGGTGCCGAAAGTCTCCACGGCCAGCGAAAGGGGACGCGCCACGCCGATGGCATACGAGACTTGCAGTTCCAGCCGGTCGGCGATGCCGGCCGCCACCAGGTTCTTGGCAATATAACGCGCCATATACGCCGCCGAGCGGTCCACCTTCGTCGGATCCTTGCCGGAGAACGCGCCGCCGCCGTGACGGGCCACGCCGCCGTAGGTATCCACGATGATCTTGCGCCCGGTCAGCCCGGCGTCGCCGGCCGGCCCACCGATGACGAACCGTCCGGTGGGGTTCACGTAAATCCGCGTATCCGCGTCGAGCAACTCGGCGGGCACTACGTGCTTGATGACGTACTCGATCACGTCCGCGCGAATCTGCTCTTGCGTCACTTCCGGCGCGTGCTGTGTGCTCACCACAACAGTGTCAACGCGCTTCGGCTTGCCGTAGGCGTACTCCACCGTCACCTGGCTCTTGCCGTCGGGACGCAGGTAAAGCAGCGTGCCATCCTTGCGCACGTCAGCCAAACGCTGGCACAGCTTGTGCGCCAGCGAAATGGTCAGCGGCATCAGTTCCGGCGTCTCGTTGCAGGCGAACCCGATCATCATGCCCTGGTCGCCCGCGCCGATGGCCTCAATTTCCGCGTCGCTCATCTCGCCGGTTTTGGCCTCGAGCGCCTTATCCACGCCCAACGCGATGTCGGCGGACTGCTCCTTGATGCTGACGATCACGCCGCACGTCTCACCGTCGAACCCGAACTTGGCGCGGTTGTAGCCGATGCCCGTGACGACGCTGCGCGCCAACTGCGCGATGTCCACGTAGGTGCTGGTCGTGATCTCACCGGCGACCAGGATCAGGCCGGTCGTCGTCGAGACCTCGCACGCCACGCGCGCGTCGGGATCGTCGGCGATGATCGCGTCCAAAACGGCGTCGGAAATCTGATCGCACATCTTGTCAGGATGGCCTTCCGTCACCGACTCCGACGTGAAGAAAAACTTCGGTGACTGCATAAACGTTGTTGTCATAGAAAAAAAACCTCCTTAGTAAAGTTTAAAGTTACAAGTTACAGGTTGAAAGTTAACCTGGACTACCCATAGACCAACCGGGCTGATTATACCTGATTTTACACATCCACGTTCCGCGCCCCCATCCCATGCTCCGCGACCCCGTCCCGGGGTCGCCAATGGCGCACTTCACGCTTGAATCACCTGCCACCGAGACGGGCGCAGTGCGCGAATTGACTCACGCTTCACGTTTCACCCATCACGTTATATAATCACGGTAACCGATTCGACTATCCGACTAACGACTATCTGACTACCAGACTATATCAGGAGGAACATCATGAACCGTGAAACTTTGCTGCACCTGCTGGCCGTCGCGCGGGGCGACGAACCCGCCGACATGCTGCTGACGAATGCCCGCGTCGTCAATGTCTTCACCGGCGAAGTGCTGGACGTGGACGTTGCCATCGCCGGCGAGACCATCGCGGCGGTGGGGACGGGCTACACAGGCGCAACGACGCTCGACCTGGGCGGGCAGTACCTCGTCCCCGGCCTCATTGACGCGCACGTGCATGTCGAATCCTCGATGGCAACCCCCGCGCAGTTTGCCCGCGCCGTCGTCCCGCACGGCGTCACCACCGTCGTCTCCGATCCCCACGAGATCGCTAACGTCGCCGGGGCAGACGGTATCCGCTACATGATCGCCGCCTCGGAGGGCCTGCCGCTCACCGTCTTCGTCAACCTGCCCTCCTGCGTCCCCGCCACGCACATGGGCACGGCCGGCGCAACGCTGGACGCCGCCGATCTGCTGGCGCTGCGCGACCTGCCGCGCGTCCTGGGTCTGGCGGAATTTATGAACGTGCCCGGCGCCGTCCTCGGCCTGCCCGGTGCGTTGGAGAAGATTCTCGCCTTTGGCGACGGCCACATTGACGGGCACGCGCCCGGCGTGAGCGGCCCGTGGCTGCAAGCCTACATCGCCGCCGGCCCCTCCACCGACCACGAAAGCATGACGGCGGAAGAGGCGCGCGAAAAAGCGCGCCTGGGAATGCACGTCCTCGTCCGCGAGGCCACCGCCGCCCGCAACCTGCACGCGCTGCTCCCCGCCATCACGCCGGAGAACGCGCGCCGCTTCGCCTTCGCCACCGACGACCGCCACCCCGCCGACCTCATCGCCGACGGCAGCATTGACCACAGCCTGCGCCTGGCGATTGCCGCCGGCCTGCCGCCTATAACGGCGGTACAGATGGCGACGCTCAACGCCGCCGAAGCGTTCGGCCTGAAGGATCGCGGGGCTATCGCGCCGGGCCGCCGCGCCGATCTGGTCGTCACGCCGTCGTTGGCGGATTTCTGCGCCGCGCAGGTCTTCGCCGGAGGCAAACTCGTTGCGGCGGACGGGCAACCTGTCGGCGCGTGGCCGCTTCCCGCAGTGGATGAGAGCCGTGTGCGCGGCAGCATCCATGTGGACGTGGACGCGCTCGCGTTCCGCATCCCGGCGAAAGGGACGCGCGTGCGCGCCATCGGCGTCATCCCCGACCAGATCGTAACCGACGAGCGGGTGATGGAAGCCGCCATCATCGGCGGTGAAGCCGTGTGCGATGTCGCGCGCGACCTGTTGAAGATGGCGACCATTGAGCGCCACACCCACACCGGCAGGATCGGCCTGGGCTTCGTGCATGGCCTGGGCCTGCAACGCGGCGCGATTGCCGGGAGTGTAGGCCACGACTGCCACAACATCACCGTCGCTGGGGTGAGCGACGCCGAGATGCGCGCCGCCGTTCACGCTGTCAAAGACCTGGGCGGCGGACTCGTCGCCGTCCGCGATGGCGCGGTCATCGCCAGCGTGCCGCTCCCCATCGGCGGGCTGATGTCCGATCAGCCGGTCGAAGTCGTCCGCGCGCAGATGGATACCTTATTGGAACGAGTTAAAGAACTAGGTTCGCCGCTCCACGACCCCTTTATGCACCTCGGCTTCCTGGCCCTGGAAGTCATCCCCAAACTCAAGCTGACCGATCAAGGGTTGGTGGATGTGGAGAAGTTTGATTTTACGCCGTTGTGGGTGGATGGGGAGTAGGGAGTAGGGAGTAAGGAGTAAGGAGTAAGGAGTAGGGAGTAAGAACAAGGGATGCTACAAGTACAAAGTTTACTTGATGAAGGGATTACGGAAGCGCGCAGCGGCGATAGGAACCGGGCACACTTACGCCTGACGCAAGTATTGTCGGCAAGCGCGACGCGCGCGCAGCAGGCCACCGCGCACTTCTGGCTGGCGCAGCTCGCCGATGATGACGCCAAAAAGCGCGATCACCTGGAGATGGCGCTGGCCCTTGACCCGCAAAACGCCCTGGTGCGCCGGATGCTCGCTGTGATGGATGGCAAGCTCAAACCGGATGCCATCGTCAGCGGCGATACCTTCACGCCGGCGCCGCCCAAACCGCTGCGCGCGCGGCGCTTCGTGTGCCCGCAGTGCGGCGGACGGATGCAGTTCGCGGCGCGGGAAGATCGCCTCACGTGCGACTACTGCGGTCATCAGATGCCCGTATTGCGCGCATTGCAGAGCGGCATGAACATCGAAGAGCAAGACTTCGCCGTGGGACTGGCGACCACCGACGGCCACACGAGGAGCGACGCGCCGCGCGTCTTCAACTGCCAGGGCTGCCAGGCCACATTGGTCAGCCGACAGCAGCACAGC
Organism: Anaerolineae bacterium; assembly: GCA_034433375.1. Lineage (GTDB taxonomy): Bacteria > Chloroflexota > Anaerolineae > B4-G1 > SLSP01 > DSWT01. The sequence continues at coordinate 39,954 of DAOUAQ010000045.1, forward strand.
CTGACCTGCCCTTACTGCGGCTCGCACCACGTCATTGACGCCCACTCGCAAAACCTGACCTCGCCGCAGGTGATGCTCCTGTTTAGTGTGGCGCAACAAGACGCGAGGCGCGCGCTGCAAGATTGGGTGGAGACGCAAGTGATCGGCCAACAGTACCAGACCAGTCGCGTGCGGGGCATCTATCTGCCAGCGTGGACGTTTGACATCATCACCGAGCGCCCGTGGCGCATGATGCGCGCCGAGTTGGCGCCCGCGCCCGGCGCACTCCCCGCCATAACGACGCATGAAGGCCGCGAAGCCGCCTTTCACGACGACATTGTGACACCGGCGACGCATCTCCTGCCCTACGCGCTGCAGGCGGCATTTGAAGATTTCGACCTGAACGCGCTCACGCCCTACGACGACGCCTGCCTGGCGAGCCATCCGGCCGCCCTGCACACCATCACGCTGGCGGATGCGTCATTGGCAGCGCGCCGCCAAGCATATCAGCAGGCCGAAAAACAACCGCCGCCGGTCTATTCCGCCGACCGCACCACTGTCAAAGAGATCGCGCCGCCCATCGTCACGGTGCTATCCTACAAGCTGGCGCTCTTGCCCTTCTGGATTGGCAACTATCGCTACAAAGGCAAAGTTTATCTCGCCGTCATCAACGGCCAAAATGGTAAGGTGCATGGACAATCGCCGCCCGGCCTGCTAGAAAAGGCGCTTGGCGGAGTCCTATGAGAATCATGAATCATGAATCATGAATCATGATTCATGATTCATGATTCTGCTCCAGGCCTAGCTCGCGGTGCAAAAAGCGCACTGTATCGGCCATTTGATCCGCCGGGATGCAGAAGGAAACGTTGTACTCCGTTGCCGCTTGCGCCACAGCAATGACGCGCGTCCCATGTTCGCCGAGCGCGGCAAAGGCGTGCGAGACGATGCCCTTCGTATTCCACCCCGGCACGCCGACGACCGACACGGTCGCCACTTTCTCTTTGACACCCAGCGCGAAGTTGTCGGCGGGCGCCTTGTCGAACTCGCCCCGCAGCACCTTCAGCGCGTGCGTCTGATCCTGCTCGCGCAGCACGAGGTTGAGCGTGTGCTCGGAGAACGACTGCGAGAACATCGGCACATCCACGCCGGCGGCGCTGAGGCAATGCAGCGCGCGCGCCGTCAACGCCAGATTCCAGCTCGCCGCGAGCGGCGCTTCGTCGCGGCTGCCCACGGCGAGCAACGTCAGGCCGTCCGTGGAGATGATGGCCGGCAGGCGCTCCCGGTCGGCGCGCGGCGACTTGACGACCAGCGTGCCAGGATGCTGCGGATTGAAGCTGTTGCGCAATCGCAGCGGGATACGGGCCGCCACTACCGGCCCAACTGTCTTCGGATGCAGCACGTCCGCGCCGTAGTACGCCAGATCCGCCGCCTCGCTGTACGATAGCTCCGGCAGCGTGCGCGCTCCTGACACGATATTCGGGTCGGCGGTGAGGATGCCGTCCACGTCGCTCCAAATCCACACCTCATCGGCGTCCAACCCGGCGCCAACAAGCGCCGCCGTGAAATCGCTGCCGCCGCGTCCAAGCGTCGTCGTCACCCCCGCCTCGGTCGCGCCGATGTAGCCGGTGATGACGGGAATCACGCCGCGTTCGACCAGCGGCTTGACGCGCGCCTGCAAGCGCGCGCGGGTTTGCGCCATCAATGGTTTAGCCGCGCCGAACGAGTCATCGGTGACAATGGCCTCGGTCGCGCTGACGGCTTCGGCGCGCAGGTCGCGCTCGCGCAGCGCCGCCGCGAGGATGTGCGACGAAAGCTGTTCGCCAAACGAGGCCACCGTATCCAGCCCGCGCACCGTCACCTCGCCGAGCACAGCGATGCTGCGGTAAAGCCGCTCCAACTCGTGCAGGCGGTCTTCGATGAAACCGCCAACTTCCAACCGTTCGCGGCTGCGCGTGAGTAGCGCATCTACCACGCCCAAGTGCCGCGTGAGCAGCCCGGCCTTGATCTCGCGGTAGACCGTGTCGCGCCCTTCCGCCGCCGCCCGCGCCCCGGCGATCAACTGGTTCGTCACCCCGCTCATCGCCGAGACCACGACGACGGGTTGGTGTTCCACCCGCGTCACAATCTCCGCTACCGCCGCGAACCGCTCCGCGCTCCCCACCGATGTGCCGCCGAATTTGTGGATGATTAACATAAAGACTCCTGTTACTCCCTCCCCAACGCCTGCGCCAGATCGGCGATGATGTCGTCCGCGTCTTCGATGCCCAGGGCGTAGCGGACGAGCGTATCGCTTATGCCGGAGGCGGCGCGCTCCGCCGGGTTGAGCGAGACGAAGAGCGCCTGCTGCTGGACGATGCCCTCCACCCCACCTAGCGTCGGGCCGATGTAGGGCAGGCGCAGGCGATCCACAAAACGGCTCGTGGTCTCTTTGTCGCCGGCCACCTCGAAGCTGACGACGCCGCCGAAGCCCGTCATCAGCCGTTGCGCCGGCGCATAATCGGGATGGCTCGGCAGGCCGGGGTAATAGACGCGCGCGATGGCCGGGTGCTGTTCGAGGAACTGCGCCACACGCATACCGTTCTCGTTCTGGCGGCGGACGCGTAGATCGAGTGTCTTCAGGCCGCGCAGCAACAGATAAGCGTCGTGCGGGCTGCCGACGCCGCCGAGTAAGCCGCGCGTTTCTTCGATTTTTGTGAGCAAGCGGTGCGCGCCGATGACAACGCCCGCGAGCACGTCATTGTGGCCGCCCAGATACTTCGTCGCGCTGTGGATGACCAGGTCAATGCCGAGCGCCAGCGGCTGCATATTGACCGGCGTGGCGAAGGTGCTGTCCACCGCCGTAACGATCCCCCGCGCCCGCGCAAACTCGGCCACCCGCGCCAGGTCGGCGACGCGCAGGTAGGGGTTGGTCGGCGTCTCGGTGAAGATCAGGCGCGTGGTGGGGCGCACGGCGGCGGCGAGCGCGTCCACGTCATCTACGGGCACAAGCGTCGTCTCCACGCCCCAGCGCGGCAGGAATTGCTCGGCGAACTCGCGCGTGCGGCGGTAGCAATCGGCGACGACGATGGCGTGGTCGCTGCTGCCGAGTAAGGCGAAGAACACCGTCGTGATCGCGTTCATCCCGCTGCCGAAGAGCACGGCGCGCTCGCCGCCCTCCAGCGCCGCCAGCTTGCCCTCCACGGCGGCCACGGTGGGATTGCTGTAGCGCCCGTACTCGTCGCGCACCGCGAGATCTCCCCCGGCCGCGCGCGCCGCCTTACGCGCGACCTTGCGCTCCATAAAATCCAGCACCTCCGCCGTATCCGCGAACGTATACGTCGAAGTCTGATAAACCGGCGTGGTCAACGCCCCAAACGGCTTGCGCCGCTCCTCCCCGGTATGCACGGCTTGCGTGGATGTGGGTTGTGACATACGTTCTCCTTCACTTGGGTAATTAGTAATCGGTAATCAGTAATTGGTGGGCAACACCTAATCCCTGATTAGCAGTCCCAAGTTACCAGTTACCGATCCCCAAACAACAAAAAAGCCTCCTCAGCAGGCATCCTGGCTGAAGAGGCTTTTGGCAGCATCGTTCTACTGTTCTCATCTTCCAGAACCCGCTAGGGTCTGCCGGAATTGGCACCATAGAGTAGTCAATTAGTCAGGTAGTCCTTAGTCAGGTAGTCTGGCAAACCGACTACAAGACCAGGCGACTATACGACTAACAGACTAACCTTGGTT
>DAOUAQ010000046.1:0-8191 GCA_034433375.1 Anaerolineae bacterium
AGGTTTTTTAATAGCTAGATCAAGATAATTTATAAAAACAGGCGAATGTCTTGGGATTATTCATCAATTATTTGATTCTCTTGGCGAACTTGGCGTCTTGGCGGTTAGACAGGTTTTTTGCAGTAGACTCATAAATAAGCCCACAAAAATGATGGGACTTGATTTCTGTGGGCTGTCCAGTCCAGTCGGTCAAGATAAACTTCACGACTTCCGGGGAGCGACCTCCCGCACCGGATGATGATCCTGGTGCAAGAAGCACGTCGCGTAGTGTCCTTCCTCAATCATAAATTGGGGCGGTCGCTTTGTGGAGCAGATCGACATCGCATGTGGACAGCGTTGCACGTAGACGCACTTGTTGCCCTCGTGAGTCAGCGGGCGATCGGTGATCTTCACATTGGCCCGTTCCTCCCAACGCTTCGTCGGATCGGGCGAAGGGATGGCTGCCAGGAGTTGCTGGGTGTAGGGGTGGGAGGGTTTATTCAGCAGTTGCTCGATATCCCCCGATTCCACGACCCGCCCAAAGCACAACACCAACATCGGGCCGCCCATATAATAGGCCGTCGCCAGGTCGTGCGTAATCATCAGGGAGGAGATGTTGTATTTGTCGCGGAAGTCTAGCAAGGTGTTCAAAAACAACATACGCACGGCAACGTCAATCATAGAGACCGGTTCATCGGCGATGATGATTTTGGGACGCAACAGCAGGGTGCGCGCCAACATCACCCGTTGGCACTGCCCGCCGCTGAGCTGGTGCGGATACCTGCCGATGACGTCTTCAGGACGCAAGTCCACGGCGCGCAGGGCTTCCGCTTTGAGCGAAAATGCCTCATCTTTCGAAGCGGCCAGGTTGAAGTTCTTGATCGTCATATCCAGCGCCCGATCCACACGGTAGAAAGGGTTATAGATGCCGAAGGGGTCCTGGAAGATCGGCTGCACGTTGCGGCGGAAATCCCACCATCCATCTTTCGCTAACTCCGATACCTGCTTGCCCCGGTAGAGCACCTCGCCGTGGGTCGGCGGGGTCAGACCCAACATAATCCGGGCCAGGGTCGTCTTGCCGCTGCCACTTTCGCCGACTAACGACACAATACGCGCCGGTTTTTCGTGCAGAGCCAACGAGACTTGATCCACAGCCGCGATATAGACACGCTCTAATCCAGGCGTGGGGACATGGTAAATCTTTGACACATTCTGAATATCGAGAACCGTTGTATTGTCCTGTGGATTAGTCATTATTTCAGCTCCTCAAAAGTGGGCGCCGCGCCTGAGATAGGTGTAGGATACAGGTGGCAGGCTACCAGCCGGCCTGGCGTCACTTCCAACAATGGGGGGTGTTGCTCACGACAAATCTCCATCACCTTTGGACAACGCGGATGGAAACGGCAACCCGATGGCCAGTCCAACGGACTTGGAGCATTGCCAGGAATCCCCATCATACGTGAACGATCCCCACCGATGGCTGGGATGGAGGAAAGCAACCCCTGGGTGTACGGGTGCAACGGTTCTTTGAAGGTTTCGATAACCGGCGACACTTCAACCATCACGCCCGAATACATAATCCCCATCCGGTCAGCCATCTCGGCATGGACGGCCATATCATGGGTCACGTAGATGAGCGTCAACTCCATGCTCTTGGCGATGTCTTTCAACTCCTGCAAGATCACTTGTTGGACATTGACGTCCAAGGCCGTCGTAGGCTCATCGGCGATGATAAGGCCGGGCTTGAGAGAAACGGCCGCGGCGATGGTCACCCGTTGCTTCATGCCACCGCTCAGTTCATGGGGATACATCCGCGCGACGGTAGGTTCCAACCCCACCATCTCCAAACATTCGAACATCCTGGCGCGCGCGGCCTCCTTGGACATATCGCTGTGTTCGTAGATGGCATCCAGGATTTGCTTTTCAATGCGGGTCACAGGACTCAGTACGTTCATCGCGCCTTGGGGGATGTAGGCGATGTGCCGCCAACGCATCTGGCGTATCTCGCGCGCCGGCATGGTCAACAGGTCGCTTCCCACCGAGGTGGAATCGGAAATGCGACGGTAGTAGATCGCCTCGCCGCTCTCAACATAGCCCGGCAGTTTGGTCAACCCCAAGATGCCTCGGGCCAGTGTTGTCTTGCCGCACCCCGACTCGCCGGCCAAACCGAAGACTTCATTGCGTTGGATGATCAAATCCACGCCATCCACAGCTTTGGCGTTCCCGCGCGTGGTGCGATACCAAATGCGCAGGTCCTTGATCTCCATCAGCGTCTGTACGTCGCCAGTCCCCTGGCGCTTTGTTTGTGTCATTGCTTGTGCGCTCATGATCATTTCTCCGTGGTCACTTTCTGCAGACGTGGGTTGAGATACTCCTCCATACCACGGTTAATCATCGTAATCGCCATAAAGATCAAGACCAGGGCCGACACGGGAATCAGCAAAACCTCCAGCCGTCCCATACTGTAAACGCCCCAGCCATTGGCGAAGTTGATCATCAACCCTAGCGTGATGATGTTGGATGGCCCCAGCCCAATCGCCTCGATGCCAACCTCGGCCACCATCGCGCCAACGACGCTGAAAGCGAAGCCCATCAGCAGGTAGGGCGTCAGATTAGGCAGAATTTCGGTGAAGATAATCGCCCAGTCGCCCTGCCCCGAAACTTTAGCCAACTCCACGTAGGGACGCTCCTTCATTGTCATCACCTGCGCCCGGATGGTGCGCGCCGAAAAGGGCCAGCTAAAAATCGCCAGGATAATGGACATTGACGCGACCCCTAGCTCAGGCGTGACCATCGCAATGGCAACCAGAATCGGATAGGAGGGGATCACGATCAACATATTGGTAATCGTGAGTAAAACTGAGTCCACCCACCCCCCTTTATAGGCTGACAGAAACCCGACCATAATCCCCACACCCGAAGCAATCACACCGGCCAGGAAACCGATATACAGCGTCGTCCGCAGGCCGGCAAGATAATCCGTGAGCAAATCACGGCCATGACCATCCGTGCCCAAAGGATGCTTGGCGCTCGGCGGTATCCAGCGTCCAAAAACGCCCGGACGGGCAGGACTCAGATTACCGATAATAGGTCGGTAGAGCAACGGAGCAACCACAGCCAGCAATATGAAGAATGTAAGCACGATCACGCCGAACTTGAATTTGCCGCTGGCGCGCCAGCAGTTTTTGAGAAAGCTAAGCATGTTCTCCTCCTATGCCCTGATAGCCGTGCGGATGCGTGGGTCAATGGCAGGCAAGAGTAAATCCACGATCAAACTCGCCGTCATCACACTCACGACCGAGAGGATGATGATGCCCATCATCGTGTTGTAGTCGAAGATGGCGATGGCGCGCCCCATCACTTGCCCCAACCCCGGATAGACGAACATGTTCTCAATCAACAGTTGCCCGCTCATCATCGAACCCAGGGTCAGCGCCAAGCCCGTCGCCTGCGGCAGCATCGCATTGCGCAGGGCATAGCCCACCATAACCTTGCCCGGTTTGAGGCCCTTGGCCTCGGCATAGAGGAGGTAGTCCTCACCAATGTTGCTGATCACCAGCGAGCGGGTGGACAAAATCCAGCCAGAGAGCGATACGACCACAATCGCCATCACCGGCAGGATGCTGTGGGAGGCCACGCTCTTGATAAAATCCCAGTTCCACCCGATCGTATACTGCCCATCGAACGCGCCGCGCGTTGGCAACAGCTTCCACTGATAGCCCAGGAAGAGCACGAGGAAAAGAGCAATCAGGTAAGAGGGAACTTGCGACAAAGCAATAGAGGTGTTGGTAATGGAGTCGCTGATCGGCGAATCGCGGAACCAGGCCGCCGCCGCGCCGATCAGCAATCCCAAGACCCAGGATAAGAGGATGGACACACTCAGGAGCGCAACGGTCCACGGGATCGCTTTTATCAACAGGTCTTGTACTGGCGTGGGAAAGGCGATAAAGGAAGGTCCAAGATCGCCCTTGACGATGACCTGGTACATATAGCGGGTGTATTGCTGCCACAGGGTACCGGTCAGACCGAACTCCTCCTTGTAGCGGTTAATCATGGCGTCGGCGCCCTCGACCTTATAGGAGTACTGTCGCTCCAACGACCTGACCCAGTTCTGGATCGGGTTGGTGGGGATCAGGCGAAACATGAAAAACGTAATCGTCAAAGCGCCAAAGATCGTGATGAAATAGGTGAAAAGCTTATTGAAGTAGTAACCCAGGATTGGGTATTTTCGGAGTAACTTTCTCATTCTTTACCTCCCACAACAAAATGACCCGGGCTATCAAGCGCGCCGAGTGAACCTGATGCATTGTACATTAAGGCTAAAAATGAAGCAATTTGGTTCCCGCACCCCGCGCGGGGTGCGGGAACCAGTCAAAACTCGGCCACTCTTGCGCAGGTTGTCGAGAGCGCCTTTATGCCAGAACTCGCGCAAAACCTTTACAAGGATTACCGGCCTGGCGGAAACTACTTGGCCTCGGCGTTAAAGAAGATCTCGATGATCTGGCCCCACCAGTTAAAGGGTACGGTGTACATGTTGTCATTAGCCAGCATGTTGTCCCAGTAGGTAGTCTCGTAGCTGATGGAGTAATAGGTCTCGATGAGCGGGACGCCAGGCGGATCCTCCAGCCAGAGGTCAAACAGCTTGTTGTAGAGCGCCATCGCGTTCGCGTGATCCGGGTCAATGGCCTGCAGGGCCAACACCGCTGCGTCAAACTCCTCATTGCAGTGCCGCTGATCGTTACCCTTCTGCGAGACCTCGCCGACAGGAGCAGCGTAGTCGCAAAGGAAACCGCCGTACAGCTCGACAGGATCCACGGTCGCACCGCAGAACCACCAGAAGCCGATGTCAAATTCACCGCGATCCACGCTGTCCCAGAAGACACCCTCGACATACTCAAAGGTTGCGTCAATGCCGATGAGCTTCAACTCTTCGGTGAAGTCCTGGCCCATCAGGTACTCGTTGCCACCCACACCAACAGGGGTGGTGACAGCCAGCTTGACCTGCTTACCATCGGGACCAACCAACTTGCCGCCTTGCTGCTTGTAGCCGATGCTCTCCAGCAGCGCCAGCGCTTTTTCGGGATTATAGTCCAGCGTGCCCCACTTCTCTTTAGCTTCCTTATTGATGTACTTATCAAGGTTGCGATAGTCAGCCCAGAGACCCTGGGCCGGCTTGGAGGGCGGCACCCAGATGTTTTGCCCCCACTTCTCGCGGTTCATCAGCATGGACATCGCGCGGCGGAACTCGGGCGCCTTGAGATACTCGTTGGCCTCGTTGAACCACGCAGCGCGTGGGCACGGGTCAACATAGGTAACCATATTGATGCTAGGCAGGCTGGCCTTGTTCTGGTTCCAGGTATCGTAGCCGATGCCGCCGATATCCGGCATGTGCTCCTTCGCTTCGGCGAGCGCCTGCTCGGTGCCAGGCCCGGTGCGCCAGATGGCGTATTTGGCCTCGGGGTAGAGGCCGATGGACTTGCCCCAGTAATCCTCGTTCCGAATCCACACGAAAACCTTGTTCTCGGGATAAACCTTGTAAAGCTTGTAAGGGCCCGTCCAGACAGGCGGATCGTTCTTGTAGGTGTAGGGATCAACATTCGCCCAGATGTGCTCCGGGTAGATAACCGTGCCCCCCACGATCTTGCACCAGAACATCTGGTGTTGGCGCGGACGCGGTTCCGTCATCTTGATCACGACGGTGAAGTCATCCGCCGCGTAGACTTCGGAGAAATACTCCGCAGCGCTTTGCGGCAGGCCACCGAGGTCATCGTACTTCGGATTCATGGCCATCTGCAACGTCCACACCACGTCTTTGGCGGTAAATGGCTCGCCGTCGTTCCATGTCACGCCCTTGCGCAGGTGGAGCGTCAGCTCGGTATAGTCGGCATTGTACTCCCAACTCTCACCTAGCCGGGGAACGAGTTCGCCGGTGGCGTAGTTGACGTACCAGAGGAACTCGACCACAATCTGCTGAACACCGTTCTGATAGTGCCAGCCATTGGGGATCATGGGGTTATAGCTGTCAAAGATCGAGAAGTCAACCTGGTTGCCGATGATGACCTCGTTACGGCCAAAGTCCATCGTCACACCGTTGACCTGGAACTTCTCGGTCACAACCTCTGTTTTCGGTTCCTCAGCTTTCGGCGCAATTGTCGGACGCGGTGTTGACGTGGGTTGGTCTTCTTTGATCACCGGCGGGTTGACGATCTGGGGAGTGGCGGTTGGCTCTGCGGGCGCACCGCCCCCGCCGCCACATCCGGCAATCATCACAACAACAACCAGGAGCGCAGCAACTCTTTGCAAAGTTTTGGAAAACATATTCATCTCCTTCTAGTTTGAATTACGCAACACATGACTGTGGTAACATAGCATCTGCCGCTTTTCCTTCAATTGTCAATAAACACCTCCTTATCAAGCCTGATGAATTCACGCGGGAAATCTATCTGGGCAGCGAACCAGATGGCACAATCTCCATCGGCAGCACAACCGCGCCGGGATGATTGGAAAGCGTGCCATTGATACGACTGATCAGCAGTTCCATGGCCTTTTCACCCAACAGCTCCCCCGGCTGCAATGCCAGGGCGACGCAAGGTGCAGAATTCGGCAGACTCTTTTTGTGCGTTATCGTCACAATCGCAATGTTCAATTCAGGATTGACGCCTTGCACGTGATGATCAACAAGCGCCTGCAGAAGCTCCATCTGAATTTGCATTAGGTTGAGATGCGCATCTTCGGCCAGATAATTGTTGATCGAGAAAATCGCCGTCGGCGCAAACTCGCGGATGCGCTGGATAAGTTCCACAGGCGCATCCCGTGACGCCAGAAAGGATTCACGCGATAGCCCCAAGGCTTCATAGACACTTCCACAGACCAGATGCGCATCATAAGCGATCCCGTGATTTTCAAGCGCCTTGCGGTAGCCGCACAAACGATCTCTGACGCTGGTAGCAAACACTTCCGCTCCAGGCAAAGCTGCGATACGGCGGTGTCCTCGTGAGATCAGCAACTCGGTGAGTTGGTACCCGGCCAGCTCATCATCAAAGAGCACGCGATCCGTCGGAACCTTCGGGCAATAACGGTCAATCATCACAAAGGGAAAATGCTTTTCTTCCAATTCCGCGTACAGCGCCGCATTCAAATGCGTGGAACGAGAAAAGAGGATCATCCCATCGGCCTCACTCGAAACGACATCACGGACGGCCTTCACTTCTTCCGCATCCACATCCACCGCCACCACTTGAAGTTGAATCCGATTACGCATAGCAATCCGCGTGGCGCCCATCAAGGTGGAAAAAATATAGGATTCCGAAGGCGTAGGCACACAGAAAGCGATCCGGCAATCCTCCATACAGGGCGACGGGTCATTATGCTCTACCACAAAATTGCCCCGGCCATGTTGTCGTTCCACCAACTTGTCTCGCACCAACAAATCTAATGCCTTAACAATCGTGATCCGGCTGACGCCGTAATCAAGCACCAACTGGCGTTCAGAAGGCAATGCGTCGCCGGGCGCAAACTCACCGGAACGGATACGTTCCTCTAGCGAAACAGAGACCTGATAATAGCGTGGAAGCGGAGCATCGGCATCAACTTTATAATTGGACATTTCACCCAACTCTCAAGTGGATAGATGGATCACTGGACAAATGGACATATCCAGTATAGAACAAAAACGAACGTTTGTCAAGGGGTTTTGAGGATGATTTTTGAAAATAGTCGGGGAGTCGCTAGTCAGGTAGTCAACGGGCATTAGTGGAGACGACAAGGCAGGTGCGTCGCCCACAAAAAGAGCGACGCACCTGCCAACGAGAGTATGCTATAACGCCAACCAGCAATAACCGTAAGGCGTTAAGGTGAAGCTGTATGGCGTCGTACCGATAGCGTTCCACGTGACATCTTCCAACAGGTCCCGTGGGACTTTGTTGGTGTAGGCGCTCAAATCAACGGCGACCTGTTGTGGCGCGGCGGAGAGATTGTTGACCACCAGGATCGTTTGCGCGCCGTCGCTGCGGAGATAGACGAGGATCGCCGGATTCTCCGGTTCCAGGAAGCGCAGCGTCCCCCGTCCAAAAACCGGATGTTGTTTGCGGATGGATAGCACGCGCTGCATCCAATGCCACAGCGAGCCTTCATCCGCCCGTTGTGCGGCGACGTTGACGTGCTGGTAGCCGAACACCGCGTCGTCGATAACCGGCGCATATAGCCGGTCGGC
>DAOUAQ010000047.1:0-7778 GCA_034433375.1 Anaerolineae bacterium
GCGGCATCCCCATCACCATCAGCGGATCGACGATGGCGAGGTCGGCGGTGTTCTCGCGGTTGCCCAGGCTCATCTTGCGCTGCTCGGCGGTGTCCGTGAGGACGATGGCCCACGTCACCTCGGAACCGGTGCCGCTGGTCGTGGGGATGGTGATCAGGCGCGCTTTGCGGCGCAGGTTCAAGTCCACCATCGGGTTGATGTCCGCCGGTTCGAGATCAGGCCGTTCGTAGAGCACCCATATCGCCTTGGCCGCATCCATCACCGAGCCGCCGCCCACCGCGATAACCCAGTCCGGTTCGTACTCCATCGCCACCCGCGCGCCCGCGAGGGCCGTTTCGGTGCTGGGATCAGGTTCCACGGCGTCGAACACACGCCATGCGATGCCGGCCTTGTGCAGATGCGCCGTGACCGTATCCACAAGGCCCACCTTCACCAACGTTGTATCAGTCACGAGCAGCGCCCGCGTTCCCTTGATCTCATCCAACGCATCCAGCGCCCCCTCGCCAAACACAATCTGCGGAGAAACAAAATACCACATCGTCACCCTCCCAAAATGGCAAATGGCAAATGGCAAATCAAAAGAATCCGTTGAATCCGTTGACAACTAGCTGATCGCTGACTGCTGATAGCTGACCGCTAATCCCCGAAATCTGTCGGAATCAGTTTCGTGCAGGCGATGATCTCCTTGGCGGCTTTGGGATAGCGCATGATCATCTTCATATCGCCTTGAAGTTTGAGGCGGCGGGTCATCATCCCCTGAATGGGATCAAGCTTCCCTTCGATGACCTTGCGCCAGGAATTGAACGGCGCGCTGATAACATAACCGGCTTCTTTCTCATCCACGCTGCCGACCTGCATTGCATCGGGACTTTTGCCGTGATAGAGACCCAGGTACAGATAGGCCGTCTCCGGGAAAGCGTCATCCGGTTCGACGATGAAGACGAAGTCCCCCTCCCAATTCTTGGCCGATTGCTCATACGAGGCGCTGCCATTGAGGTGCTCACTGAGCTGCTTGATCCATTCATCCGACGGAAATTTGATAGTCATCGTTATCCTCCTCAAGAAAGTTAATCACGAATCTACACGAATCCTCACGAATAACAACCAAAATTAGTGTGCATTCGTGAAGATTCGTGGTGAAAACCTCTCAGCGTTGGCTCATCATGCCGCCGGCGCGACGGTGGCGGACGGCGACGATTTCGGCAAGAATGGAGAGCGCGATCAGCGCCGGCTCTTTGCCGCCGATGTCCAGTCCAACGGGGCCGTGGATGCGCGTCAACGTCTGCTCATCGAAACCCGCTTCGACGAGGCTCGCCCGGCGGTCGGCCTGGGTCTTGCGACTGCCCAAAAAGCCGATGTAGAAAGCATCGCTGCGCAGCGCCAGCCTGAGCGCGGGCACGTCGAACTTGGCATCGTGAAAGAGGACGACGACAGCGTGGCTCACGCCAAAATCCTGCGCCGTGAAGACGTCCTGCGGCCACCCGAAGCGCGTCTCCACGCCGGGGAAACGCTCTTCGCGCAAAAAGACACGCCGCGCGTCGCTCACGATGACCTCGAAATCCAGCACGTGGGCCAGCGCCGCCAGCGAGACTGCGATGTCGGTCGCTCCGAAGATGACGAGTGTGGGCGGCGGCGCAATCACTTCGATGAAGAACTCGCCCTGTGGATAGCTATGCTTCTGCGTGTATGGGCCGGGCCAGGCTGCGGCGATATCCATCAACAGCGTACCATCAAGATCGGCGTCGCCGAAAGTCCCGTAGGTCGCGCCATCGGCGGTGTGCAGCAGATGCGCCGGCGGCTTGCGCGCGTCAATCCGCGAGACGAAGGCCACCGGACGGCGCGCCTCGACTTCGGTTATCAACTGCTCGTGGAGCGGACTCCATCGCTCAACCAACAGTTCGATTGCGCCGCCGCACGACAGCCCCGCGCCCCACGCCTGCTCATCGCTGATGCCGAAATTGGGCCGCAGCAGGTCCGCCTTGCCGCTCAACACGGTCTCCATCTCAGCGATCACGTCGCCATCAACGCAGCCGCTACTCACCGAGCCGGCCACGTCGCCCTCGGCAGTGATGACCATCCGCGTCCCCGGCCCGCGCAATGACGAGCCCCGCGTCTCCACAATCGTCGCCAGCGCGAAGTCCGTCTTGCCGGCCTCCTGCCAGCGTTTCACATCCGTCATAATATCGCGCATAGTACCACCTCTGGAATGGTCAGCAGATTAAGCAGATTTAGCGGATTAAGGATTTACAAATCTGCTTAATCTGCTATATCTGCTGGCAAACTTTCACTTAGGGTTTGGGGTTGCCCCACGTGTAGGAACGCACCGCGCCGTCGGCGAAGACGCGCACAACTTCGAAGCGCACGCGCCCGGCCTCGACGGCTTTGGCGATCCGGCGCTGGCCCTCCGTCAGCATAGACTTGCCCTGCTTGATGTCCAGGATGACGATATCCACGTCGCCGTCAGCGCCTTCGTCTTTGATAGCGCTATACCCGTCAAAAACGACGTAGTCCACCGGATCGCCGAGAAAACGCGCGTCGGCGGGCCAGTAGGCGAACCCCGGCAGCAGCGGAGCCATCTGCTCCGCCATCTTGCCTTTGAGGACAGCGCGACTTTGCTCGGTGCTCTGCCGGCGCGCCGAAACGACCGTCTCCGCGTGCTGGCCCTCCAATTCCTGGATGCGCGCCTCGTAGTGCTGCGCCAGGCGCGCTTGCTCGGCCTCGGCTCTGGCGCGATACGTGGCCGCGATTTCGTCGCGCAGGTCGCCGCGTTCCCGCCCGCGCAGCAGCCAATACGCCGCCACAACGCCAATAATCAAACCGATAAGCAAATACAAAATTTCCATACCATGACTCCCCTGAGAAAACCGCCAAGTCGCCAAGCGCACCAAGATATTCTATAAGCGGATGAATGAAATTTTATAAAAACCCACAGATTTACCAGAATAATTCACACACTCTTTTACTTTCTTGGCGAACTTGGCGTCTTGGCGGTAAGCATTACGCTCTTCAGCGAAGTCATATTTTTCTATGCCCAGAATAGTGGCTCGCGGCGCAAATATACGCCGGGGCTGCCCTCGCCGACAAATTCTCCATCGCGCACCAGGAAGGCCCCGCGCCGCAGCGTAGACACAACGCGCCCTTGCGCGCGCAACCCTTCGTAGGGCGTGTAGCCCGCTGCCGAGTGCAGCCGTTCGGCAGTAAGCGTGTCCGTGGGGGTGGGATCGTACAACACGATGTCGGCGTCGGAGCCGGGGAGCAACGCGCCCTTGCGCGGCCATAGGTTGTAGACCTGGGCCGGACCGGCGGATAGCAAGCGCGCGAGGTCGGTCCAATCAATATACCCTTCACCCACCCCATACGTTGCCATCAGCGGGAGCAGCGTCTCCAACCCGGGTAGCCCGCCGGGCGTCTTGGTGAAATCATCGAGAGCCGTTTTCTGCGCCAGCGTGTAATCGCAGTGATCGGTGACGATCATATCCACCGTCCCATCGGCGACGAGCGCCCAGAGTTTCTCACGCTCCGCCGGATCACGCAGCGGCGGCTGAAGGATGTAACGCCACGGTTCGCTGCCCTCGTAGAGGGTGTTGTCGAGCAGAAGATACTGTGGACACGTCTCGCAGAAGGCGACCTGTCCACGCGCGCGGGCGGCAGCCACCAGGGCCGTCGTCACTCCGATAGAGTTGTGAACGATGACGACAGGCGTGCGCGCGGCTTCGGCCAACAGCAGCACGCGGGCGGCGGCCTCCTGTTCGGCCAACGCCGGACGCGCCGCGCCGTGGAAGCGCCAACCGGTATCTCCCGCTTCGATGAGCGCCTGTGTCTGCGCCGTCACCAGCGCGTCGTTCTCGCAGTGGACGAGCGTCGTCAGCCCGTAACGGCCCGCCGCCTCAAGCAGGCGCAAGAGCGTCGCGTCGTCCACGTAGTAATTGGGGCGATAGGTGGTGTACAGCTTGAAGCTCTGGATGCCCAGGTCAACCAGATCGCCGAGCAGTTCCTCCTGGCCCGGCGGCACATCCGTCACCATCATGTGGAAAGCGTAATCAATGCAGGAAGGCGCGGCCTCCGCCAGACGCGCATCCAACGCTTCAGCGAAGCCCTGCCCCGGAAACTGTGTGGCGAAGTCCACCACCGTCGTCACGCCGCCGAAGGCTGCCGCGCGGCTCTCCACCTGCCAATTACTCGGCGAGGCGTAGATGCCCGTATTCAATTGGACGTGGACGTGCGCATCAATAACGCCCGGCAACACCAGCAGATTCGTCGCATTCACCACCTCGGTACCGCGCGGGGCGGGCAAATCATGGCCGATGGCCTGAATTTGCTCGCCGCGAATCAACACATCGGCGTCCAACAGCGTCTCTGGTGTCACCACCGTCCCTCCGCGAATCAGGATTGTCTGCAAATTGCTCATTGTCACCTCACCGGTTACTCACTACTACAATCGTATCTACCCGTATTGTATTCAATTTCATTGCCTTGTCACCCATCATCCACCATCGGAGAGATATCCGCCGCCTATGGAACAGGTAGGCTTATGTAACCACCAACTCCGAACTCCAACCGGAGTTCCTTCGCCATCCCAGGCAAAAGTGTCTCCAGGTTTTCTCCAGGACATATAGTAACTTCAGGTTGAAAATCACGATGTCCAGCCAGATGTGTAATGCGATAAGTGTCGCGCAGACAACGGCTAAGCCGCTGCAAACTGTCCATCTGCACCTCGAAGGGCGTTGTCTCTTCGAAGTTTCCCAAGAGCACAATGCCAACTGTCCCGGTATTATGCCCGCCGGTATGCGCCCCACGCACTTGAAGATCGCGTCCTGCGTAAATCTTTCCCGCCGCATCGATCTCGAAGTGATAGGCAATATCCGCGTAACGTTGCGTGCTCAGGTGCTTTGCCTGAATCTCCAACGGACCATCGCTTAACGGCAAAGCCGAATGATGAACGACGATCGTGTTCAAGACCTCTGCCAACGGTTGCGGGTAGATATACCATCCACCGGGATTATCCAACGCATCGTAAACACCCTCAACAGAACCCTCTACATCGGGCGATACAGCACCCCAAGCATCACGGGAGACAATATCCAGGTCCTCCCACGAACACCTGCAGCGGCATCCTATCAGCGGAGCCAACATTCCGCTTATACTGCCGACCACAATAAGCTTCAAGAATATGCGGCGGTTCAAAATCGCGCTCATCGACGCTTCTCCTAACAAATTGCCCTTTTCTTGACACAACCACCAAATTATATAGAACTTTGCTCATCTGGACAATTGCCCGGCGTGTGCTGTCGCCCCCTCGCCGTCTCGCTGTATAATGGCGGTATGGAACGATCCGGTTTAACGCGCTATTATGCTATCGCGATCACATTGGTCGCGCTCGCGTTTGGGCTGCGGGTGTGGGGATTGACGGCAACCTCGTTGTGGTACGACGAGACGTTCGTGCTGTACCACGCACAGCAGGGCATCATCGACGGGACGGCTGGGCTACTGCGCGAGGACAACGCGCTACCGCTCCACGGGCTATTGCTGGCGCTATGGATCAACGTCGCAGGCAGCGGCGAATTCGCGGCGCGTTATCTCTCGGTATTGCTTGGCACAATCGCGGCGGCGCTGGTGTTGCGGCTGGGCGGTGCGGTGCAAGGGAAACGCTACGGCGGATGGGGCGCAGCGCTGACCTACGCCACCTTGCCGATTTACGTCTATTACACGCAAGAAGTGCGGATGTACGCGCTCGTCGTCCCGCTCGCCGCCGCCTTCGCCTGGACGGCCTGGCGACTCGCCGAACGCGGCAAGAGCAGCGCAGCCTACATCATCCTCGGCGCGGCGATGCTGACGACGCATCTCTACGCAGGGCTGTTGTGGGCGGCGACGCTCGTGTGGGGAAGTGTCAAAGTCGAAAGTCAAAAGTCGAACGTGGAAAGTTACGAATCCCGAATCACGAATTACGCATCACGCAACACGCAGCACGTTTGGTGGCGGGCGAACTTGTGGTTAGGGCTGGCGGCGCTGCCGATTGCGGCGTGGGCGCTGTGGCGCGCGCGGGTGGATGCAACAGCAGTGTCGGCGATTCCGGCGACGGCGCTGCGCTGGATTCCGGTGTTATTCGGCGTAGGGCAATATCTGCCTGAGCCGTGGGTATCGTTATTCGCGGTCATCGTAGTGCTGGCGCTCGTGGCAGCCCTCGTCGGGCTGTGGCGTGCCCGTCGCGCGGATGGCGTGGTCTGGCTGCTCGTCACGCTCATCATCCCGGTTGTGCTGCTCCTGGCGGCCACCTTCGTCAAAGCCAAGTGGAGCGAGCGTTACCTGCTCCCCTCCTTCGGTCTCGCGCTCGTCGTCGGCGTAGGGATAGGATGGGAATCATTAGTCCAAAGTCCAAAGTCCAAAGCCCAAAATCAAGAATTGCACATTCTGCATCCTGCATCTTACCTCTTGCCTCCTGCCTCTTGCCTCCTGCCTCTTGCCTCCTGTTTCCTGCTCGTAGGCTGGCTCGCGCTCGCAATTCCCGCCCTGGCCCGGCAGGCGCAGGGAACATGGGCGGTGGGACTGACCGACGAGTGGCATCCGCGCCCGGATTTCCGTGGGGTGGCCCGGTACATTGAGAAAAAAGACACGCCAGATGATGCGATTGTCGTCATTGGCGGGTACGCGGCGCACACGCTGGATTATTATTACGCCGGCCCCGCGCATCTGTTCGGCCTGCCGTTCGACACGCGCCTGCTGGATACACAACGCCCACTCGATCTGCACGCGCTCGTCACCCTGGAACAGCACACAGCGACGTCCCAACGGCTGTGGTTAGTGCTCTGGCAGGATACGCTCGCCGACCCGACCAGACTGGTTTTGAGCCTGTTGGTTGACGCTTGCCGCCGTCTGCCGGTGGACGCCAAATTCACGAACGTTGGCGTCGTCCTGTTCGACCTGACGACGTGCGGTCCGCTGGACCGGCTGGCCGTTCCGCCGCACCCACTGGCGGTGGACTTCGCCGAACCGATCCGCTTGACAGGTTGGGATCTCATCAAAACCGGCGAAATGTGGGAATTTGATGCGTGGTGGGAGACCTACGGCCCATTGGCGGCGGATTACCTCGTATTCGTGCATCTGATCGGGCCGGATGGAACGTTGGTTGCGCAACACGATCACATTGCCGGAGCCGACGCCTATCCCACAAGCCGGTGGTCGCCGGGTACGTCACTGCGCGACCGCTTCTTCCTGAACGTACCCGGCGGTATATGCGATCAGTGCATCGTGCGCGTTGGTCTGTACACGGAACAAAGTCGCCTGCCTTTGCGCGACGGCGGCGATAGGGTGGAAATTGTGCCATAGATGATAGGATTATGGGTAAAAACTACAACGTGGAACTTGAAACCTTCAACCCGGAACTATGGTCAGGAGGGAACTGTGGCAAAACATATTCTCATCGTAGACGATGACGCGCTGCTGCGGCGCAGTCTGGCGTTCAACCTGGAAAAGGCCGGCTATCGCGCCGATACAGCAGGGACGGCAGAAGATGCGCTGGCTAAGGTGCGTCTGGATCCGCCCGATCTGGTGCTGCTCGACATCGGCTTGCCGGGGATGGATGGGTTGGACGCGCTGCGTGCGCTGCGGCAGCAATTGAATGTACCGGTGATCTTCGTCACGGCGCGCCGCCGCGAGCTGGATGAGGTACTCGGCCTGGAATTGGGCGCCGACGACTATGTGACGAAGCCCTTCGATTTCGACGTACTACTAGCGCGCGTCAAAGCCGTACTGCGCCGGTCTGGCAGCGCCGCGCCCACGCC
>DAOUAQ010000048.1:0-7486 GCA_034433375.1 Anaerolineae bacterium
ACCGACCCGGATTCCAAAGTACAGAAATACCGCCGGCTGCTGACCTACCTGATCATCTTTCTGCCGACCTGGAACTTCATATTTTTAAGACACTTGGACTCTCCTGGCTACGAAGTTTTCCAATTCATATATTTCCTGATCATGGTTGGGTTTATCGTTGCGGTTATTCAGTTGAGCAAACGTATCAATCAATTGAAACATCTGTAGGGCATAACCTTCCGCCATACTACCGTTGAGTTCAGGTCGCATCCTGCCCGAAGCCAACCGCATATCATGAATCGGCGAATGTCACAAAAGATAGTACAATAGGTGACATTCGCCGATACGTTATACTACTGGTCTCATATAAATTTTGGGAGGATGGAAGTGTTTCATTTTTTACAGATTCTCGGTGGCATGGCATTGTTCCTCTTCGGTGTGGATAGGCTCAGTGAAGGTATGGAAAAACTTGCCGGCAATCAGATCCAGGTCTGGCTGGATCGGATGACGAACAAACCCCTCAAAGGCGCACTTTTCGGCGTTGTGGCGACGGCGTTGATTCAAAGCAGCAGCCTGCTGATGGTGACGATGATCGGTTTGATCAACGCCAATCTGATGACGTTACCGCAAGCCATCGGTGTGATGATGGGCCAGGAGATCGGCACGACGCTGACCGCGCAGATCGTAGCGTTTAAGATAGGCGACCTGTGTTTCCTGCTTATCGCCCTGGGCTTTGTGATGACTGAATTTGTGCGGCGGAACGGCTGGCGCGACTATGGTGAGATCGTCTTGGGGTTCGGCGTGCTCTTTTTGGGGATGAACTTGATGTCCGATGCGCTCAAGGTGGTGGCGCAAGCCCCGGTGGTGGCTTCCTGGTTGGCGATCATGGGAAGAAATGTCTTCGCGGGCATTATCGCCGGCATGACCACTACCGCAATTGTGCAAAGTAGCTCGGCCGTCACTGGCCTGGTCGTAGCTATGGGCATCAGTCATGCCATTTCACTCCCGGCGGCGGTCGCCATCCTGCTTGGCGCGAATATCGGTACCTGTATCACAGGTCTCATCGCCTCATTGCGCCTTTCGCGCGCCTCGCGCCGCGCCTCAATCGCGCAGATTTTTATCAACGTCTTTGGCGTTTTGCTGTTTCTCCCCTTCATTGCCCCTTTTACTGATTTGGTCAGTCACACTTCTGCTTTCTTGCCCCGTCAGATTGCGAATGCGCACTCGATTTTTAACATCGTGGTCAGCGTCGTGCTCTTTCCCTTCATCAAGCAGATTGCGTGGCTGGCGGAGCGATTGGTCCCGGAGCAGCAAGTAGACGCAAAGCCCACATTGACCGCCTACATTGACGAACGCCAGTTCCGCATTCCACAAGTTGCGCTCCAGGAAGCATTCCGCGAACTGCACCGTTTGGGGGAGGTCACGGCGCAGATGTTGGAGTGCAGCAGCCGCGCCATGCTGGATCAGGACGTGGAAGCCATCCAATGGGTGCTGGATCACGAAGACGGGTTTGTTGATCCGGTGTGCAAAGCATTGGATGGATTCATCAATGGCCTGTTGCAGACAAATCTAAGCCTGAAACAGCAGCGGCGTTGCTTTCAAATCAAAAACCTGATCACCGATATCGAGCGCGTCGGAGACTTGACCGAAGACATGGCCGAAGCCGCGCAGAAACGCATCGAACACCAGGTCGTGTTCAGCCCGCGCGCGTTGGCCGATATTGATCGCCTGTGCCAGCACGCGCACACGACGTATATGTGTGCTTTGGATGCGCTGCGCGACCGCGACCGCGACATGGCGCACCATGCTTGCGAGTTGGAAGAAGAGTTCGATCATCTCTACCTCGAAGCGCGCCAGGGTCACATCCAGCGTTTGGAAGAGGGTGTCTGTACGCCTGAAGCGGACGTGCTCTTCGTCGAGTGGCTGCGCAACCTGGAGCGCATCAGCGATCACGCCGACAACTTGGGCGTGAGTGTGCGGCGGAATTAGTAGACTTAGCTACCTTGTTGCTCTCGCTTCTTATGGTATATTCTTTCTATACACTGACTGGACAAGGGGGCCTATATGTTTGGTGAACGTCTGAAACGTTGGGAGACTGTCCTCTACATTCTCATTTTGTTGGCGGCGATTGTCAGCCGCTTCTACATCCTCGGCGACCGCGCCATCAGCCACGACGAGAGCATCCACACCAAATTCTCGTGGAACCTCTACGCCGGGGATGGGTTCAGCCATAACCCGATGATGCATGGCCCGTCACTCTTTGAAGTGACCGCTTTCGTTTACTTCTTGTTTGGTCCTAATGACTTCACCTCGCGCATTTTCCCCGCACTGACCGGCATCGCGTTGGTGATGGCGCCACTGCTATTTCGCAAGTGGTTGGGACGCTACGGGACACTCGCCACTTCTTTTTTGTTGCTCCTTTCCCCATCTATTTCCTACTACTCACGCTATATCCGCCACGACGTCTCACTGATGTTCACGGCGGTTATGCTGCTATGGACCATCATCGCTTATCTCGACGACGGCCAACCGCGCCGGCTTTACGGGATGGCGGCATGGTTCTCCTTGATGTATACGACAATGGAAGCGTCGTACATCTACACAGCCATCTTTGGCGCGCTCCTGTTCCTCCCGTTTGCCTGGCAGATTTTCGCCACGCGCTGGAAGCGTTCCAATCTATTTGTCGTCTTTGTGCTTGCGTTGGTTTTCGCGTTGGTGCTGGGCGGCGTGTTTATGTACTCCTTCAAACACGCGCAGATCAACGAGCAGAGCTTGGACGCTGCCGGCAACACCCGCATGTCCAACATCGCCGTGCCCGTGTGGGGTAGACTGTCCGCTGGATTGGCGTTCCTCACGTTGCTAGGGGCGGTTGTCGTCGGCTACTACGGCGTCGGCGAGGAAAAAATGCGCCAGATCCGCCTCTTCGACGTCCTTATGGTGATCGGCACACTGACGCTCCCCCTCGGTTCCGCCTTCCTCATCAAATTCGTCGCCGGACTGGATATGAGCGTGGTCTACGACGCCGTCATCAGCGGCAACCTCGCAGTGCTCCCTGCCTCCACGGTGATCGGCATCGGCAGCG
Organism: Anaerolineae bacterium; assembly: GCA_034433375.1. GTDB lineage: Bacteria > Chloroflexota > Anaerolineae > B4-G1 > SLSP01 > DSWT01. Next base: position 3,062 of record DAOUAQ010000048.1, read on the forward strand.
TTGTGCTGCTGTCGTTGGTTAGTTCCATCGCGCTCGGCGTGTGGTGGAACAAAGATCGCTGGCCCATCATCGCCTTGATCCATTACGCGATTTTCTTCGTGCTCTACACCACTATCTTCACCTGGGGCTGGGGCGCGCTCTCTGGCCTGGTGGGGGGGCTGGCGTACTGGCTGGCGCAACACGGCGTCAAACGCGGCGGGCAGCCTTTGTATTATTACACCCTGCTCGCGCCGTTGTACGAGTACCTGGCGGTGTTCTTCTCCGCGGTGGGCGGTGTAGGCGCGCTGGTTCACTTCGCCCGGCAGTTCTTCTCTGCGCGCGAAAAACCGTCCCCCGATGATGACGATGTTCCCCCGCTCAATTTTGACCGGCTCTTCCCACTGTTCCTGCTCGGCTGGACGCTGCTCTCGTGGGTGGGCTACAGCGTCGCCGGTGAAAAGATGCCCTGGCTCGTCGTCCATATCATCCTGCCGAGCATTTTCCTGGCGGGATGGGGCCTGGGCAAGATCGGCGACGGCGTAGACTGGCGTGAATTTGCGACGAAACGCGGCTGGCTGCTGCCGCTCGCGCTCACGCTGACCGTGGCTGCGCTCGCCGTCTTCACCCGCGCGGCGGCGGATTGGCGCGCGGCCCTGCAAACCGGCGTGACGACGGCGGGGCCGTCGCTGGCGCAGTTGGGGCCGTTCGGCAAACTCATCGGCGGGTTACTTGGCGTGGTGGCCTTTGGCGGACTGTTCATCTGGCTTTCCGCCCAATTCAGCGCCGGATGGGTCGCGCGCGTGACGACGCTGTTGTTCGCGCTCTTTCTGGCGTTGCTCACCACGCGCGATATGGTGCGGCTGAACTTCGTCACCTACGACCTGGCGACCGAGATGATGGTCTACGCCCACGGCACGCCGGACATCAAAGTGGCGCTGCGGCAAGTGGATGACATCTCGTGGCGGGTCACAGGCGCGCCGCACGACGTCAAAGTGGCCTATAGCGAAGATGGCTCGTGGCCGCTCACGTGGTACATGGTGGATTACCCGAACAACTACTTCTTCAGCACCACGCCCGACGCCACCCGGCTGCTGGAATGTCCAGTTGTGATCGCCGGCAGCGCGCAATACGGCGTCGTCGAACAAATTTTGGGCAGCGATTACCTCTATTTCGACTACAAATACCTCTGGTGGCCGGTGCAGGACTACTTCGGCCTGGATGTGCAGCGCGTCCGGGACATCCTGACCGACCCGACCATGCGCGCGGCGCTGTGGGACATCATCTGGAAACGCGACTACACCCGTTACGCGCAGGCCAAGAATCCGGACAACCCCTTCACCTTGCAGAAATGGCCCTACCGCAAGGAATTTCGCTTGTACGTGCGGCGCGATCTGGCTCAGGAAGTGTGGAGCTATCGCCTGGGCGAAACCGGCGTGCAGACCGTGCGCCCGCAAGCCACGCAGCTTCCCGATCCCTACCAGGCCGGCGCGCGCACACTGCCCCTGGTGAGCGCCGCGACCCTCCCCGGAGCCGCAGTGCGCGGCATTGCCGTCGCCGCTGATGGGACGTTGTATGCGGCAGACACGGCCAATCATCGCGTCTGGCACATCACGCCGCAGGGGGAAGTATTGGCGACGTGGGGGCAATACGGCGCGGAACCGGGACAATTCAACGAACCGTGGGGTATTGCCGTGGGTGACGATGGCGCGGTCTACGTTGCCGACACCTGGAACCACCGCGTCCAAAAATTCGACGCGCAGGGCCGCTACCTGACCAGTTGGGGGACGTTAGCGATGGCGACAGTGGGCGACCAGGCCGGGTACAGCCGCTTCTTCGGTCCGCGCGGCATTGCGATTGGCCCGGCGGGGATGGTCTACGTCACCGACACGGGCAACAAGCGCGTCCAGGTCTTCGACGCCGACGGCAACTTCCTGCGCGAATTCGGCGGCGGCGGCACGTGGACCGGGCAGATGGATGAACCTGTCGGCATCGCCGTGGATGCCACGGGAACCGTGTTCGTCGCCGATACGTGGAACCGTCGCGTCCAAGTTTTTAGCGGCGACGCCGTTTTTCTCCGCCATTGGACTGTACCGGCCTGGGGCAGCGACAACCCCGACGAGAAGCCCTTCCTCACCCTCGGCGATGGGATGGTGTATGTGAGCGACCCGGTTCACCAGCGCGTCCTGGCGTTCACGACCGATGGCGGCTTCCGCTGGGCGTTGGGCAACGTCGGCTCCGGCCTCAACCTGACCTTCCCGGAAGGGTTGGCCGTTTCTGGTGATGTGCTCTACGTGGCCGACACTTATTCCAGCCAAATCTTGGGCTTCAATTTGCCGTAACTACCCTTGCGAAGGTTTCCTAACCTTCGCAAGGGTATACTACCTTTTATTCACCAGCGGCAAGTACACTTTCAGCGGATCAACAAATACGACAGCGCGCGCTGTATCCGTCACCGTCGCCGTCTGCGTGAGAATCGCGTGATTGAAAATCGCCACCCGCGATGAAGCTGTCACCGTGACAGCGTAGCCGAGCACGACGCGCGTGTTGTACGCTGGCGCGCCCGTCCACGTGAAGCGATCCGGCGCGGTGAACGTCAATCCCGGCGCGAGCGACACTGGCTGGCTGACGTGGTTGGGCAGCCGGTCGGTGAGCGTCAGCGGATGGCCGCTCCCTGTGACGATCAGGTTGAACACGGCCACGTCGCCATACTTTACTTCAAGGGGCCAGGCCACCGCATCCAGCGTGGCAATTGGTTCTGCCCACGTCACCACCAACGTCGGACGGCCCACAGCATCGAACTCTTCCTCCTCTGACGTGCGAAAATACTTGCCGCTGTGATACGCCGCGTCGGCCTCGTAGAACACCAGACTCAGCGGCTTCCCGTCCACGTAGGCCGCCGCCATCGCCGAAGTCACATCCCACGTCCACGGCTTGCCGGGCTGCCCCAGATACACGGATGTCGCATCCACCCACGTCGCGCTGACGAATTCTACCGCCAATGGCGCGTTGTTCCACGCCAGCGTAAACTCGTTCCACGCTTCTTCCACAGTGAACGCCTGGATCAGCGAGGGTTGCGCCGGCGGCGTCCACCCGGTTCCAGCTCCGCCGAACTGGTGTAGCGTCAGTTTCGCATCCACGATGATCTTGCCGTCCGGCACGAGGTCCAGCGGGAAGGTGACGTAATACTTCGAGTTGCACGGCCAGTCGGAAATGTCGGCCTGGTTCTGAATGTTGAAAATCCATAGCCCCGCATAGTTCTTCTCCCCCCACTGCGTCCAATAATCCAGCCCGCCGCCGCAGGTTGTGTGCCCGCCCACCGCGCCATCCACGACGGTCGCCCCGTTGAGTCGGTCGCGGATCGTCGTCGTCTTTTCGCTGCCGGGGACGTAGGGTTTGGGGACGTAGGCTGCCGGTCGCCCGAAAACCAGTTCCCCCCACGTTTCCGGGCGCGCGCTGTGCATCGTTTCCGGCCAGAATGTGTCGGCAATCGGCGTGCCGCCGGCGTCGTCCCGGTCGTGAACGGTGACGCCCAGGCCCCACATAGTCTGATATGCTGGTTTTCCGCTCAACCCCAGGCTGGTGAAGGGGACGACGAACGTCATCGTCCAGCCGCGGTCGTCCGCATTGGTATTGGGCGCATCGCCGCGCCAGCCGGACGTGGCGGTGAAGGCGACGTCGGCCTGCGTCCAGCCTGTTCCGTCGCCGCGATAGGCGACCTGATAGCCCGCCCGCGACTCCCAGAAATTGAGCTGCGCGACGAAACGGTAGGCGTCCGCGTCGGGCGCGCTGCCGGTGTTGCCGTTGAGGTACAGGTACAACGTGGCCGCATCCCACGCCGTCATATCGGCGGGAGCGGGTGACGTGTCGTACCACAAGCGCCGGTCGCTCACGGCGACATTGACATAGAGGTGGCTATCATTGTAGCCCACGCGGACGTCGGTGTAGTTTTCGGTGGGCGTGATGCGCCCGAACCAAAAGATGGTGGCCTCTGGATAGAGGACGCTGCCGCTGAAGTAGGGCGCGTGAACGCGGCGCGTCGGCGGATCGTCTGCCGCGCGGACCGGCAACACGATCAGCAGGGACGCCAGCAGTCCGCCCCAGATTAATGCTGGAAATCGTATCTTTTTGTGACCTGACTTTCTTACCCTTGTTACACGCATATCCTCACACTCCTTTCGAATTTAACGGCTCAAATCAACGATATGGGAGCCGTTCTCACAATAAGTGCATCATAAATGGTGCGCTGAGTGTGTGAGGCAATGTGTTTTCAGGGGTTTTGTCGGAACTGGCCTAACTGACTTTCTCAGGATAGCCGGTAATTTCTCTTATCTCTTCGTAGAGCGGCTTGAGCCGCCCGTACATCTGCTTGTAAACGCGGTGGTATAGCCCGTCGTAGATGTCGCGTGTTTGGGGATTGGGCGTGAACACCTCGCCGACGCGCGTCAT
>DAOUAQ010000049.1:0-10179 GCA_034433375.1 Anaerolineae bacterium
CCCCACCTCAGCGCGCATCTGGTTGATCTGGCGCTCGTCGCCGCGAATCTCCACCCCGTCGATGCTGATCGTGCCGCTGGTGGGCACTTCCAGCCGATTGACGCAGCGCAGCAACGTGGACTTGCCCGATCCACTCGGCCCGATGATGACGACGACTTCGCCGGCTTCCACATCCAGGCTCACATCGTTGAGCGCGTGGACGCGACCAAAACGCTTGTGCAAATTCCGAATCTGAACGATGGGTGTTGTACTCATCTTGTGCTCCTCTGAAAATAAACCGCTAATCTCGCAAATCTACGCGAATCTTCTTGAAAATTAGCGAAAATTCGCGTGATTCTCAGTTACAATTTTCATCCCCGGCGCTGTGCCGTAGGTTCAGTTACGCTCCTTTTAGTCCCGACCGACGCGGGTACCCGCAAAGCGGTCGTGCAAGGCTTCGCCCGTGGGTGACCACTGCATCCACAGCAGGCTCAGTCCCGGCAAAGGCAGCACCAGGAATAACAACCGTTTGAGCGCCTGCGCGAGCGTCGGATGCGCGCCATCCTCATCGGAAAGCCGCAGCCCTACCGCCATCATCCCTGGCGTGCGCCCAGACCGTGTCCAGAAGAACAGCACGTAGACAGCAATCACAACCAGCATGATGATCAACAAAGGCATATAGGGCGATGCAATGGCGAAAACCAGAGCTGCTGCCTGGATCAAACCGTACACAATCAAACCGATGAAATCCAGCACGACAAAGTCCACGATCCCACCGGCAAGGCGGTGCATCAACGACACCGGCTTTTCTTTGTCCTGGCGCGACATCCCCTGCTCGATGTAGAAGACGACGCGCGAGAAGATCAGCGTCACCAGCAGGTAAACCAGGGCGACCAGCGTATACGTCTCGAAGTAGTTGAATGTGCGCGACGCATATTCGCGGCCCCGCCGCAGCATATCGGAGATCGCCAACACGGAGACCAGCGATGAATCTTTGAGCATGGCGATAAACTCGTTGCCCACCGGCGGCAAGATGACGCGCACCGCCTGCGGGATGATGACGTAGCGCATGGCCTGAGCGCGCGTCAGGCCCAATGCGCGCGCGGCCTCCATCTGCCCTCTGGGGATGGACTGGATGCCGCCGCGGAACGTCTCGCCGATATACGCGCCGTAACAGATCGTCAGGCCGAGCACCGCCGAGACTTGCGGCCCCAGTTTGATGTAGCGAGACATCGCGTAATAAATCCAGAACAACTGCGCCAGCAACGGAATGCCGCGAATGACTTCAACGTACAACGAGGCCAGGATATTGAAGAATGAGTTCGTCGCCGTGCGGCCCAGGCCGGCGACGAGGCCCAGGACGAGCGCAAACGTCATCGAAACGATGGTGATTTGGAATGTGACGACCAACCCATCGCCGATAAACTGCACAATTTCCCAATACGGCTTCGGTTTGAGCACCGTTGCCCCGACGATGAAGACAACCGCCAGGATGATGGCGATCCACCAGGCAATCAGCAGACTGCGCTCGCGCGGGATGAGTGCGCTGTCATCTTGCTGCCAGCCGTGAGGATGCGCGGACGGCTTCGTGGTATGATGCGACTCCGCAGATTTCATGATCCTCCCCTCCTTATTGTGCTGCGCAGCCCAGGGCGATGGCCGCGCCGCTGGCATTGAACATTACCAGTCTATCGTATCACAAACTCGCCAGACTACAATTGGCGTAGCCGGATGGGGCACGTTTCAGAACAAGATTGACAGAACTGGTGAGTGGAATACCATTCGCATGGAGGAAGTTATGCCCGAATATCCCGATATCGTCGTATACATTGAGCGGTTGCAGCATTTCATCCAGGGACAGACGCTGGAGCGGATGCGGATCGCGCACATCTTTTTGCTGCGCACGGCGGATCCACCCATCGCCACGCTGGAAGGCCGGACAGTGCAGGGCATCGAGCGCACCGGTAAGCGCATCGTCTTCGACTTTGGCGACGAGTACTTCCTCGTCCTGCATCTGATGATCAGCGGGCGGCTGCACTGGTATCCGCCGGAGCGCAAGGTTCCGGCGAAGGGCTGGCTGGCGGCGTTGGACTTTGCGAATGGGACGTTGCTCATCACCGAGAACTCGACCCAGAAGCGCGCGAGCCTGCACCTGATGCGCGGGCGCGACGCGCTCCACGTCTTCGACCGCGGTGGTTTGGAGGTGATGGAGGCCAGCGTCGCGGCGTTCCGCGCCGCGCTCAAAGCCGAGAATCACACGCTCAAGCGCGCGCTTACCGATCAACACCTCTTCAGCGGGATCGGGAACGCCTATTCCGACGAAATCCTGCACCGCGCGCGGCTGTCGCCTTTCTTACTCACCAAGAGCCTGACGGACGAACAAATCGCGCACCTGGCCGAAGCGACAAAAGCCGTCCTCGCGGAATGGGTTGAGCGCCTGCGCGCCGAAGCCGGCGACGGCTTGCCCAAAGTGACGGCGTTCCACGAGGCGATGGCCGTCCACGGACGCTACGATCAGCCGTGCCCGGTGTGCGGCGTCAAAGTCCAGCGGATTCGCTACGCGGAGAACGAGACCAATTACTGTCCGCGCTGCCAGACGGAGGACCGGCTGCTGGCAGATCGCGCCCTATCGCGCCTGCTCAAGGACGATTGGCCCCGCACCGTAGAGGAATTAGAAGAGCGGAAAAGATAAACCCTATTCGCTGGTCAAATTCATCACCATCAACCGCTCATAGAAATCCTGTAGCGGCCGGCCGGCGGCCATCGCCGCCTGGATGGCGTCTTTGACCTCATCTGGACCATGGCCGCGCGCCCACTGCGGCAGGTGCGCGGCGTCGCTAATCAGCCCGAAGGGTTCAAAACCCAAACGCGCGTAGGTCGTCCAGGGCAAATGTCCAGCGGCGACGGCAAACTCGAACAAGCCACTTGGCGCGCCAAGCGCCAACACCGTCGTGTAATCGTGATCCCAGGCCCAACGCATTGAGGCGCGAGCCAGGGCTGTGCCGATGCCCCGTCCAAAATAGCGTGAATCAGCCCCTTTGTAGATGCCAGGCGTGGCCGCGCCCCCCTCGACCTCCTGGCGAAAGCTCTCCAATGTTCGCCCTACGTGGCAACAAGCGTGACACCACGTCGGCCCGGATAGCTCCAGGTTAACGGAGCCGGTCATCCGCCGCCACCAGTCTGATCGCCACCAGTGATTCCACGGAGGCCAATCCGGGTTGTCTTGATCGGGCAAGACGATGCGATAGCAATGAAGCTGCGCGACGCAGCGGTCGCCTTCCCAGGCGGCCATGCCAAGCGTGCCCTGGGTGTCAAAGAGGCGCAGGAGCGTTTCGCGTTCCAGGGGCCAGCACCGCAAAGGAATGTCCTCAAGCTCATCACGCTGAATGGGACGGATGGTAATGGGAATATCATCTGGAGATACCAGGGCCATCGTTGTCCTCCTCTTCTCTGAAAATAGTCCAAAGTCCAAAGTCGAAAGTTGAAAGTTGAAAGTCGAGAAAAACTTGTAGGGATATTGTAGTCAGTTTTGCAAAGACTACAAAGTGTCTGTTCGGATTGACAAAAGGCCCCTTCGTCGTATAATTGCTCATATAATGAGTGATTACTCATCATCAAACCACAATCAAACCGAAGAGGAAATGGTGGATATGAAGAAAAGAGGAGTGCTCTTCCCAAGTCGGCGCCAACGGCGTGTTGAGAAACGCCGCCAGGAGATCATCAAGGCCGCCGCGCAGATTTTTGCGGGAAAAGGCTACGCGAATACGACGACCAAGGAATTGGCCGAAGCCGCCGATATGGCAGAGGGGACGCTCTACAATTACTTCGAGGGCAAACGCGAGATTCTGCTGGCGATTCTCAACGAGATGTGCGCCCCCATTGATGTGTTGTTGCAGAACGCTCAACCGCCCAAAACCCGCGATGATTTTGTGCGAGTTGTCGAGAACGGCCTCGGCATTTTCGTGGCGCAACTGGACTTCACCCGCACAATGCTCACCGAAATCTGGGTAGATGATGTGATTCTGAACGATTTTGTCATCGGGCGTCTGCAATACATCGGCGAAGCGATCAAAAACTTCATCATCAAAGGGATCGAGGCGGGAAATTTCCGCACTATGGATCCTGAAACCACAACGCTGATGGTCTTGGGGACATTCCTGGCGCTGATCTTTCCGATTGTGCGCGGGATGAAACCCACCCCTACCCTTGAAGAACGGCACACTATGGCGCAAGCCGCCGTTGATCTGCTACTCGACGGGCTGCGCGTGCGCGAAAGCTAAAGCGGAGAGCTATGCTACAACGGATTTGGGCCGTCCTACAAAAAGAGTTCATCCAAACGCTGCGCGACAGAGGCACGTTGATCCTGATGCTGAGTATGCCGCTGCTGCAACTATTCATGCTCGGTTACGCCGTGGACATGAATGTGGAACACATCCCCACCCTCGTCGCCGACCAGAGCTTGGACGCGCACAGCCTGGCTTACGTCAATGCGATGGTCAACACGCGCTACTTCGACGTGATTGGCTACGCCGCCAACGAGGCCGAGGTGGTCGCGGCGATTGATAATGGGCGCGCGCAGGCCGGCATCGTTATTCCACCGGATTTCGCCGCTCGCGTGGAGCGCGGCGAGGCGCAGGTGCTCTTTTTGATTGACGGTTCGGATTTGTTCACGGTGCAATCAGGCTACACGCGCGCTGCCACCATCGCCCAATCGTATGCCGGCGAGGTGCTGCTCAAGAAGATCGAACGCTCCGGCCTGCCCATCAGCGCCGATTTGCCGCTGGATACGCGGGTGCGCGTTCTCTACAACCCCGATATGCAGCAGCTCTGGTTCACCATCCCCAGTATGATCGCGCTGCTGATGCAGACGACCAGCGTGGCGATGACCGCCGCCGCCGTCGTGCGCGAACGCGAGGCCGGCACCATCGAGCAACTGCTCGTTACACCCATCCGCCCGATGGAGTTGCTGATCGGCAAGATTATGCCCAACGTGCTGATCGCCATCATCAACGTCTTGACGGTGGTGGCGGCCGGCGTTTTTCTGTTTCACGTGCCCTTTCGCGGCAATTTCTGGGGTTTTATGGGGCTGGCGATGATCTACGTGTTCTGCGGCCTGGGGCTTGGCCTGTTGATTTCGACCATCGCCAGCAATCTCAAGCAGGCGCAGCAGCTCGTGATGATGATTATGCTCTTGGGCGTTGTCCTGGGTGGTTACATCTTTCCCCGCAATACCATGCCACCCGTCCTGCGAATCCTGGGAACGCTCTTCCCGATGACGTTTTTCATCCCCATCTCCCGCGGGATCATCACCAAAGGCGTGGGGGTGGAGGCGCTGTGGGTGCAGGTGATCAGTTTGACGATCTACGCGGTGGTGGTGATGTCCATCGCCGCGAAGGCGTTCCGGCAGGGATTGGAGTAGCCACCCTTGAGCACGCAACGATTGCTCGCCATCATCAAAAAAGAGACCATCCAGATGGTCCGGGATTGGCCGACGCTGCTGATGATTATTCTGATGCCGGTGCTGGAGCTATTCTTGTTTGCCTACGTCGGCGATATGACGCTCGACCACTTGCCCACTGTGGTCGCCGATATGAGCCGCGATCCGAGCAGCCGCGCTTTCATCAGCGCGCTGGAGGTTTCCGGCTTCTTCGATGTGACGCAGTACGTGAGCAGCGAAAACGAGGTGATCCGCGCCATTGACGAAGGCCAGGCCAACGTCGGATTGGTGATCCCGCCGGATTTCGCCGGCCGGATTGAGCGCGGAATCGGGCAGGCGCTCATCATCATTGACGGCTCCGACTCATTCGTGGTGCAATCGGGGTACAGCGCGGCAGTGGCAATTGCTCAGGTTCACGGGATGCAGTTGATGATGCAAACCGCCGGACGCATGGGTATGGCCGGACTCGGCCGGTTGCCGGTCAACACGAGCACGCGCATCCTGTACAATCCCAACGTTGACGAGATCGTTTTTCTGATCCCCGGCCTGGCGGCGATGCTGCTCCAGCTCATCGGCGTCAACGCGACGGTGATGGCGGTGGTCCGCGAGCGCGAGCTAGGCACGATGGAGCAAATGCTGGTCACGCCGGCGCGGCCCGTGGAATTGATCCTCGGCAAAATTGCACCGCCTATTGGCTTGATCCTCGTTGATCTCATCATCATCATCCTGCTCGGCGTGTACTGGTTCAAAGTGCCTTTCCAGGGATCGGTCTGGCTATTTGGCTGGCTCGCACTGCTGTTCATCGTCTCCGGCCTGGGGATGGGACTGGCGCTCTCCACCGTGTCCAAGAACCAGAAGCAGGCGCAGCAGATTTCAGCAATGGTGATGATGGTGACGATGCTGTTGACCGGCCTGATCTACCCGCGTTCGACGATGCCGCCGGTCGTGCGCCTCGTCGGCAACCTGATCCCGGCAACCTACTTCATCCGCATCGCGCGCGGTATCATCACCAAAGGCGTAGGGCTGGCGTTTATGTGGGACGATGTGATCGCGCTGATCGTCTATGGCGTCGTCATCGTCATCCTGGCGGCGGCAACCTTCAAGACAAGGCTGGATTGAGGTGGCCGATGTTACAACGGGTGTGGGCAGTGATCCAAAAGGAGTTCATTCAAACGTTCAGAGACCGGCGAACGCTCCTTATTCAACTGGGTCTGCCCGTCCTGCAACTGTTGATTTTGGGCTATGCCATCCGCACCACCGTCGAGCACATCCCGTTGGTGGTCGCCGATCAAAGCCTGGATCGCGCCAGCCGCGCTTTCGTCGCGGCGATGGCAGCGTCGGGGTATTTTGACGTGATGGATTACGTCGCCACCGAAGCGCAAGCGATTCGCGCCATTGACGAAGGCCGCGCGCAGGCCGGCATCGTCATTCTGCCGGACTTTGCCGCGCAGGTCGAGCGCAACGCGGCGCAAACCTTGTTGTTGGTGGATGGCTCGGACGTATTCACGTCGCAGACGGCCTATAGCGCGATCACCGCTATCGCCCAGGCGCACTCGACGGAAGTGTTGGTCGCCAAACTCCGGCGCGCCGGCAGGCTGGCCGGGGAGGAACAGCTTCTGCCGCTCGATGTGCGCGTGCGGATTCTCTACAATCCCAATCTGGCCGATCTGTGGTTCCTCATTCCGGGGATTGTGGCGGTCATCCTGCAAACGCAGAGCATCACGCTCACCGCCGCTGCCGTGGTGCGCGAGCGCGAAGCCGGCACCATCGAGCAAATTCTGGTCTCGCCCATCCTGCCGGCCGAACTGCTCATCGGCAAAATCGCGCCGAACGTGGTCATCGCCCTCGTCAATATGTTCACCATCCTCGCGCTTGGCGTGTTTTGGTTCAAAACGCCGTTCCAGGGTGAGTTCTGGCTCTTCTTCGGGCTGGTGTCGCTGTACATCCTTTCGGGGTTGGGGATGGGGCTGCTGGTCTCCGCCATCTCGCAAAACCAAAAGCAGTCGCAGCAAACGGCGATGATGCTGATGCTCATCGGTCTGGTGTTGGGCGGGTTCATGTTCCCGCGGTATCTGATGCCGCCTGTGATCCGCGCGGTGGGCAACCTCTTCCCGCTCACCTACTTCATCCCCATCGCGCGCGGGATCATCACTAAGGGTGTCGGCATCTCTTATTTGCGGGAACAGATGATCGTCCTGGCGCTCTACGTGGGCGCGATTATGTTTTTCGCTACCCGTTCGTTCAAACGGAAGCTGGACTAGGGGACAATGCGAACGCACTGGGCAGATTCGTTGCACCGCACCGGCGCGGTGATGCGCCGCGAGATGATCGAGCGCCTACGCGACCGGCGCACGCTGGCGCTGATCCTGGGGATGCCGCTCCTGCAACTGCTGCTCTTTGCCTACGCCGTCAACCTGACCGCGTATCATCTACCCACCGTTGTCGCCGATATGAGCCTGGACGCCAGCAGCCGGGGCTTCGTTGACGCGCTGCGCGCTTCCGGCTACTTCGACGTGCAGCAGTACGTCGCCGCCGAGGCGGACGTGCTCCACGCGCTCGACGCGGGAACGGCGCGGGCCGGCGTGGTCATTCCGCCGAACTTCGCCGCGAACATTGAGCGCGGGCAGGCGCAGGCGTTGGTCATCCTGGATGGCTCCGATTCGTTCTCCGTCCAGTCGGGCTACAGCGCGGCAGTCGCCGTGGCGCAGGCGTTTTCGCTGGAGCTGGTTGCGCAGCAAGTGAACCGTATGGGTGGGCATTTGGCGACGCAGCCTATCACCGCCTCAACGCGCGTGCTCTACAACCCCAACCGCGACGATCTCGTATTTGTTATGCCGGGATTGATTGCAATGCTGCTGCAAGTGCTGGCGGTGAATATGACCGCCCAGTCCATCGTGCGGGAGTACGAACTGGGCACCATCGAACAGATTATGGCAACGCCGGTGCGCCCTCTGGAACTGGTGCTCGGCAAACTGGCGCCCAATGTGCTGTTCGTCATCATTGACCAGGTGATGATCACGCTGTTGGGCGTGTTCTGGTTCGGCGTCCCTTTTCGCGGCAATCCCTGGCTGCTGGCGTGGCTGTCTTTTGTGTTCATCTGCTCCGGGTTGGGATTGGGGCTGCTGATCTCCGCCATCGCGCGAACACAGAAGGAAGCCGAACAACTGTCGGCGCTGCTGATGCTGTTCAGCCAACTGCTCACCGGCTTCATCTACCCGCGCAGCCCGATGCCGCCCGTGGTGCGCGCGCTCGGCAACCTCATCCCGCTCACCTACTTCATCCGCATCGCGCGCGGCATCATCACCAAGGGCGTCAGCCTCGCATTTATGTGGGGCGATGTCGCCGCATTGCTGGCCTACGCCGTGGGCGTGATGATCCTGGCCGCCGTCACGTTCAAGCGGCGATTAGATTGATACGAATCAGCGAATGTAGAGTCAGCGAATGTAGAATCAGCGAATGTAGAATCAGCGAATGTACGGCGGAGATGATCGCGCTCACACGAGCCTGAGCTGACGGTGGCGCGGTCGGAGACCGGCCACAGCAAGCGACTACAGGCGCCGACTACTTAACCACACGACTACGCGACGAAAAACTTATGGAAAACTTGGTTACCATCGAAACGAAAGACCTGGTCAAGCGGTTTAGGACTCGCCAAGGCGAAGTCACCGCCCTTGACGGGATCACGCTGCAAGTGCGCCAGGGCGAGACTTACGGCCTCATCGGGCCGGATGGCGCCGGCAAGACGACGACGACGCGCGTGATCCTCGGCTTGCTGCGCCGCACTGCCGGGGAAAGCCGCATCCTGGGCTTTGACTCGATGCGCGATACCTACGCCATCCGTGAGCACGTCGGTTACATCGCGCAGCAGTTCTCGCTGCCGCCCGATATGACAGTCATCGAGAACATGCGGTTCTTCGCCGATGTCCAGGGCGTCAGTCCCGAAGCACAAAAACACCGCATCCCAGAATTGCTGGAATTCGCCGGACTAACCAATTTCACCAAGCGCCTGGCCGGGCGGCTCTCCGGCGGGATGAAGAAGAAGCTGGCGCTGGCGTGCAGCCTCGTCCACGAGCCGCGCGTCGTGCTGCTCGACGAGCCGACCCTCGGCGTGGACCCGGTCAGCCGCCGCGAGTTCTGGAATCTGCTCGGCAATCTGCGCGCCGAAAAAGGGCTGACCATCTTCGTCTGCACGCCCTACATGGACGAAGCCGAGCGTTGCAACTGGGTGGGGTTGATGTACCAGGGGCGCCTGGTGGCGCACGACTCGCCGCACAAAATCAAAACGATGGCGCCGGGCAAACTGTTGGAATTCACACCGTCGCACTTTGTCCCGGCGCAAAAGATAGTCAGCGAGATGGAAGGCATCCTGGAAGTTCAGACCTACGGCCTGATGCTCCACGTCTTCGTGGATGATGTGGCGCTGCGCCAACGCGAAATCGAGGCCGCGCTGGCCGCGCAAGGCATCACCTGCACCGGAATGCGCCAAATCGAAGCGCGCATGGAAGAAGCGTTTATTTCATTGATCAAGAGGCAGTCCCAAGCCGATAGTCCAAAGCCCAAAGTCCAAAGTCCAAAGTTGGCGGATTAACTGGCGCTATCGCCATCCGCCTTTCGCCTTTCGACTTTCGACATTCGACATTCGACATTCGACTATGAGTCTACTGCAAAAAGTCCTTCTTGACCGCCAAGACGCCAAGTTCGCCAAGAAAATCGAATAATTGATGAATAATTTCAAGAGATTTACCCGTTTTCACAAATTATCT
>DAOUAQ010000050.1:0-27630 GCA_034433375.1 Anaerolineae bacterium
CTCGCGGTGGTCGAGGACGGCGACACGATCACGATCGACATCCCCAACCGGGGGTTACACTTGCACGTCGATGCTGCTGAAATCGCGGCGCGGTTGGCAAAGTGGCAGCGCCCAGAGCCGAAGATCAAGCGGGGCTATCTGGCGTTGTACAGCCGTCTGGCGGAGTCGGCGGATAAAGGGGCGATCATCCGGCACAAGGTGTGATGACCGGGAACTTTATCCCATAACCAGGCGGATCAGCAGCTCGTTCAGCAGGTAGGCGACGACGAAAACAACGATAGGGATCCAGACCGTCTTCAGAAAGCTGATGATGGTGTAGTACAGGTCGTGCTTCCACAGCCAGCGATGGAGGGCGCGTTGCGTGATCTCAGCGGGTATACTGCGTCCCTGCGCGCGTGCGATGCGGCCTTTGTTGACGCCTTCCGAGTAGAGCGGTTGGATTGCCAGAATATAGACCGCAAAGGCAATGCCCAATACAATCAGGGTGACGATCTCGGCGAGTCGCACTTCCGTTCTGCTGCACCGCGCCAGCGTGCATACTGCGCGGACCATCGTGCGTGTTTGCTGGATGGCGAAGAAGGCAATCAGCCCGGAGATGACGACGCCGATCAAAGCGATGGTGTAATGGATGTGATCTTTCAGGGTAAGTTTGGGCAACAATTCCATAGTTCTGTTGTGCTCCTTGTTGGTTTGTGTCCATTATCTCGCAATCTGGCGTGAAGGCAAACAAGGAGAAATGGGGGGCCTGATGAAGCAGGAAACGATGTGCAGTGCGACAGGGCGCCGGCTCGACGCCTTGAATATGGAAGCCATCATTCAGGGGCAACTGACCGCGGAGGACTTTCGTATCAGCGCGGAGACGCTGCGGGCGCAGGCCGACGTCGCCGAGGCTGCGGGCTATCGCCAACTGGCGGAGAACTTCCGCCGCGCCGCCGAACTGACGGGCATCTCCAACGAAGAGGTGCTGGCGATGTACAACACGCTGCGGCCTGGACGCACGACGTACCGCGAACTGCTCGCGCTCGCCGAGCGTCTGGAATGTGAATTCAACGCCTCACTGACCGCCGCTCTCGTGCGCGAAGCCGCAGAGGTCTACCTGGCGCGTGGCCTCGTCAAAGAGGCATGAGGTAGGATGCAGGGCGCAGATTAAGCAGATTCTAATCTGCTTAATCTGCTCAATCTGCTGACAGAATCTTAAACGAGTTTTGCCAGCGCCGCACGGACTGGCGGAAAATCCGCCAGCGCGCCGGGCTGTGCTGCTCCCCACACCGTACACAGATGCCCCAACATGCGCTCGCCGCGATACTGTTGCGCGTAGTCAATCAATCGCTCCGTGGATTCGACGTTGCGCCAGCCGCCGGGCAAGACGCGGAAGCCTTTCTCCACGAATAACGGGATTGAGGGATAGCCGTCGCACAGCTCGTAGTGCCAATCGCATAAGATGATGTCGGTAGGGATCATATCAATGGCGGGGTGGGTGCCGTTCGCGGCGGCTTCCCACACGCCGTAGCCGGTGGTCTCCGCGTCCAGCAACCGGTCGCCCCACATCAACATCTCGACGCCACGCTTGCCGACGAGATGCGCGTGATAGTCGTTCACGGCCTGCGCGAACAGCCGCGCCGAATCGTGGTCTTTGCAGCGCGGACAGTGCTCCGAGGCGATGAGAAAGACCTCATCCATGCCCACATGGAGCGCATCGGCCTCGAAAACGTCAATCAGCTCGTCGAACAGGTCGAAGATAATCGGGTTAACCTCCGGGTGCTGCGGACACCAACTGCGGCAGTAGATGTTCTCGTTATCCGGGAACTGGCCCGGCGTCTCGTCGAACTGCGGATACTGGAGCAGCAGCGGAAACGTCGTTTTGCTCCACGATTGGTGCCCCAGACATTGAAACTGCGGGATCAGCCGGACGCCGTGTTCGCGGCAGACCTTGACCAGCGCGCGCACGCGATCCTCCGTAATCGGATGCGCAGCACGCAGTTCCGGGTGGGAGACGAAGGCGTAACCGTAGTTGACCTCTGTCATCAGCACGTTGATGCCCATACCGGCCAGGACGGGCACTTCGCCTGCCAGCGCGTCCATCTGCGCGTTGCTGCCGATGGTTAAATGGATGCCGCGCCAGGTCGCCTTGTCAATGTTTGTGTTCGTCATCTGTTTTCCTCCGTGATGATAATTAGTTTGGATCTGAGCATAATGAGTATACTGCCAAGCCACAAAGCGTCAAAGCCGGGGAAGAATATAAACAAAACGGCCCGATCTGTAAGGTCGGGCCGTCTGTGGTACCCCTGCCGCGATTTGAACGCGGGCTACCGGCTTCGGAGGCCGATGCTCTATCCAACTGAGCTACAGGGGCGGAATCTCTAAGGGGATTCTACCACGAAAGTGTAAAAGCTCAATACCGGCGAATCGGCGAATCAAAGAATCAGCGAATCAGCGAATTATAGATGGACACACCTTGAAGCCATTCTCGATTCTCCATTCTCCATTCTCGATTCTCCATTCTCCATTCTCCATTCTGTTGTATAATGTTTGTGGATTGAGGGTGTCTGGCATTTGAGATGGCTCCACCAGGAGGTGCGAAGGTGCGAACGAGATTGGCATTGCTCTTCATAGTGAGTGTCGCAGTATTGGCCGGCTGCGCGAGAACGTCACCCCCCTTCAAAGATGATTTTTCCGATCCGGCGAGCGGGTGGGGCGCATCCTCTCACGAGACGTATGTGCGTGGGTACCAACAAGGGCGTTACTTGATGCAGATTGATGTCCCGCAGTGGTTCGTGTGGACTACCGCCGGGCGCACCTATCAGGATGTTGAGATAGAGGCGAAAGTGCGCTCCGAACAGGTTGCGGACAACCACTATGGCATCTTCTGTCGCTACACCGATGGACAGTTCTATTACTTCGCCATCAGTACTGATGGCTACTACGCCATTTTCCTCCGTAACGAAGACGGCGATCTGATTCCATTGACCGGGCAGGCCATGCTGCGTTCGGCGCTTATCCGTACCGACGGAAATGAGAACCGGCTGCGGGCTGTTTGTGAAGGGCCGCAGCTCACCCTCTACATCAACGGCGAGCAGGCGGCGCAAGCCGAAGATGAGACGCTGGAGCGCGGCGACGTTGGGATGGCCGCCGGAACCGTGCGTCAGGGCGGTACAATCGTCTGGTTTGACGATCTGAAAGTTGATAAGCCGTGAAGACCAGGCGTGCGGGGGTGCGGAAGCTATCGAGCTTTCTATTGTGCCTGATCCTGGTGGGGACGGCGGCGTGTGCGCCGCGTTATTCTACCGCCTGGACGGAGCCATTTGATGCGTCGGGAGATTGGCGCTTGAGCGCCGACGCTGCGGCGGATGTCGCAGTGCGGGATGGCGCTCTGCGCGTTCACGTCTTCGAGGTGGGACAGGTGGCGTGGGCTTCGGCGGACCGCACCTACGGTAATTTCCGGCTTGCCGTCGAGGCGACGCAGATTTCCGGGCCGGCAGACAACGAGTACGGCGTTTTGGTGCGTATGCAGGACGACCAACATTTCTACGCTTTCTCTGTCAGCGGTGACGGTTACGTGCGCGCGGCGCGCTACAATGGCGCTTCGTGGATCATCTTGGGGCCGGATTGGTCGGAGAGTGACGCTGTCAATCAAGGTGAGGCGACGAACGTCCTGGAACTCGAAGTGACCGGCGCCACCTTTATCTTTCGCGTCAACGGCACGCAAGTCTTGCAGATCGAAGATGCGACGTATGCCCAGGGCGACATTGGCCTTTACGCGGGCACGTTTAGCGAAGGCGATGTTGTCATCACTTTTGATAATTTGGAGGTAGAGCCGTTGCCTTGAGCAGCGGCGAGCGAACGATGGAAAACCATCCAACAACGGACGAAAAATCCTACCATTACCCGTGGGCGCGCGCGTTGATGATTGTCGTGTTGTACGGCGCGCTGCTCGTTTTTCTGTGGCACTTTCCCACACCCGGCGGGCGCGCTTTCTTCCAGGCCCTTTTCCGGGGATTTTTATATATCTTCGCGGGTCTGGCATTCGTCGCCATCACCATCATATTCTTCCTGTTTTTTCCATTGCCCCCGCAACGAACCCAAAAAACCGAAGGATTTGCCACCGACGACGGTGACGCTGCCAATGGCGATGCAGGATTCGGCGGCGTCTTCACTGCGCGATCGCTGCTAGTTCCCACTTTCAAGAATCCTGAGGTTGAGTCGCGCATCTGGGACATTCTCTATGATCTGGAGGGCGAACTCGATCCCGATTGTGTGATTGCGGCAGACGCTCGTTCGGGTATCATCACCATCACCGATGACGACGTAGGAGAAACGGACTACGTTTTGGAAGAGATCCGTTCCCACCTGAGACGCGCTGGCATCGCGGTGCGTAGTCCGCGTTGATGCAAGTCTACCTGGAATCCCTCGGTTGTCGTCTCAACGCCGCCGAAACTGAAACCCTGGCCCGCCTTTTTGCCGGAGCCGGTTGCAGCGTGTTGGATGCCCCTGATGGCGCAGACGTCATCGTGCTGAACTCCTGTGCGGTCACAGAGCCGGCAGCCCGCAAGAGCCGCCATCGCTTGCACACCCTTCATCACCGTCACCCCGCAGCGCGTCTCGCCGTGGTTGGCTGCTGGGCCACCGAGGACGCGGCGCGAGCATTGCGGATTCCGGGCGTAGCGTGGGCCATCCCCAACGTGGACAAGGGGCGCGCGGTGGCACTCATCACCGGTACGGAGGCGCAAGCTGTCGCCTGGTCGCCAGGACGCTGGGGGCACACGCGCGCTTTCCTCGCCGTGCAGGACGGCTGCGACCACGCCTGTACCTACTGCGTCACGCGCCTCTTGCGCGGCCCCGCGCGCAGCCGTCCGTTGGCTGACGCGGTGCAGGCCGCGCGCGATCTGACCGCACAAGGCGCGCAGGAGATCGTATTGACCGGCGTGAGCCTGGGCGCTTACGGCCAGGATGTGGGACTGGCCCATGGGTTAGCATCGTTAGTCGCAGCCATCTTGCGCGAGACCGATGTGCCGCGTCTGCGTTTATCTTCTGTCGAACCCTGGGATGTGGATGCCGCACTGCTCTCGCTGTGGGAAAACCCTCGTCTCTGCCGTCAATTGCACGTCCCCTTGCAGTCCGGCAGCGACGCTGTGCTCAAGCGTATGGGCCGCCGCAACACGGCCGCGCAGTTTGCGGCGTTGGCGGCAGCCGCGCGCGCCATCTCGCCGCAGATCGCGATTACGACGGATGTCATCGTCGGCTTTCCCGGCGAGACTGAGGCGGATTTCGCCGCGAGCCTGGATTTTGCGGCGCGGCTGGCGTTCGCCAGATTACACGTCTTTCCTTACTCTGAGCGCCCTGGGACGCCGGCTGTTCGTTTGCCAGACCCCGTCCCGCCGGCGGTGCGAACTGAGCGTGCGGCAAAAATGCGCGCATTAGGGGAACAATTGGCGGCGAACTATCGTCAGTACTTTATCGGTCAGGCGCTCCCTGTGCTGTGGGAGCGGCGGGACGATGCCGGTTATTGGCATGGGTTGACTGACAATTACCTTGAGGTAACAACACAATCCGAGGACGATTTGTACAATCACATAACGGCGGTAATACTTACCGCTCAGATCTGACGCCAACTCGCCCTGATTCTGAAATGCGCCCGGTGGGGGTTGCGGATTGTGTTACCTATGGTATATATGACGCTGCGGTTGCTTTTTTAGGCATGTAGCCGGTTGTGCCGGTCTGCATGAGGGTTGTTTTGTTCCGAAAAAAGTAAAATCAAACCGAAAGGAGTTCATGATGAACCAGTCAAGTGTATATAAAAAGAGAACGTTGACGACGCTGACGCTTCTCGCGGCCATCCTGCTGGGGTTGGTCTGGTTGGCGGGCACTTCTGCAAGTGCGCGCGCGCAAGGCACGCTGTTGCTCGGAACCTCGTACAAGGACGCAACGCCGAAAAAGGTCGGGCCTGGGGGAACGGTGGCCTATACTGTCGTGCTGCGCAACAGTGATTTGGTCAGTACGACAAGCGAGATTGTTGTCACTGATCCGCTGGTTGCAAACTTGAGTTTTGTTGTTGGTAGCGCTGCTGTGACCCCGTATCCTGCGGGCTATTCTGTACCTGCGCCCGTGGGGGTAAAATTCATCGTTAATCCTATTGCGCCAGGCGGCGCAGTGACCTTGTCATTCCAGGCAACCGTGGCGACTACAGTTGTGCCCGGCGACGTGATCACCAACACCGCAACGATCACCGAGGGGGGTGTGGCATTCACCCGCGCAGTCGCCGTCACGATTGAAGATTATCCAAGCGCGCAGATCAATGAGCCGTGGAACAATCAATTGTTCACGACGCGCGGTACTTTTACCATCAAAGGCCGCGCGTGGAATGGCGAGCATCCGGCTTTTCCCGAACCGCCGGTACTTGAGTCAATCTCGAACAACGCTGGCGCCAACGATTGGTATACTGTGCGCTGGACTACAGTTCCCGGCGCTGTTGCCTATATCTTGCAGGAATCCACCGATCCGTATTTTGTGGAAATCAAGCAGTTCTCCCCTGTGCTAAGTCCGACCGTTCAAACGCTCATTACCGCACAACCGCGCGGCAAGACCTACTACTACCGGGTCAAGGCTTTGAAGGACGTTTACGAAAGCCGCTGGAGCGCAATCCAATCGGTCACGGTCAATGCGACCGGCCTGCTCGTAGAATCATTGAGTGAAGCGCCTGCCGAATTTATTGCGCCATTGGCAGTGACCGCAGTTCCCACGGTAGAAATCAACATCAAGAAGGTCGGCGCCATCACTCCCGATAACTGGCAGCGAGTGACGAACATGGTTCTCGACAGCAGCGGTGGTTGGTGGAACTGGCAATTCCCCTGGACGCTGCCAATGGAAGATAACGCCCAGTACACTATCCAGGTACGCGCCAAAGGCCCCAGTGGTGACTGGGATCCTCTCAAATTGGACACGATCACGGTCAACATTCGCAATGGTATCCGTTACGTCTATCTGCCGTTGATTATGAGGCGCTACCCGCCGGTTCCTTACGCGCCGACGCTCAATATCGTGAGCAATGACACCTATGGCAACTATCAACTGGGCTGGACCTACAGCCCTACCGATGATCCTTACAAACCGCCCTCCTATACGTTCCAAGAGGCAACGAATAGTAGCTTCACCAGCCCAACGATCAGCCAGACCGTGGCATCAACCACGCTCTCCTGGTCTTTTACAAACAAAACTGCGGGCACTTACTACTACCGCGTGCGGGGCAACAACACTTATGGCGCTGGCCCGTGGAGCAACGTGCAGACTATTGTGGTGAACATACGCGGTTTCTACGATGATTTCTCGAATACTGCCAGCGGTTGGCCGCGCGCTGTTTATTGGCGGGGCACGCAGCCGGTGGATGGCCCGGTATTTGACGTGAACTACGAGAACGGCTCTTACCGCGCCAAGATTATGTTGAACAAAGACGGCTGGAACAACCGCCGGATGGGATTCGTCAAGGCGCCTTACACCAATCTCTACACGAAATACGACGTTGAAGTGAATCACCGGTTTGCTCAAGCTGAGGATCAGGTTGTACCGCCGGATTTAGGCAAGGCCGGCCTGATCTTTGGGGCGAACAGCACTTACTCAGTGGTCTACGTCATCGAATGGAACTACGAGGGTAGTTGTGCGGTCTCCCGTTACAAGAACGTCACGTTCCCGACCACAATTTTCAGTTTTGACAATGTTTCCTATCTGCGAGGCTGGGGTGCAGGTTGCTATCTCAATATAGGCTACGATAAGCACAACCTTATCAAAGTGTCAGTCTCGGGCAACCAGGCAACAGTGTACATTAACGGCAAGTCTATCGGTACTTTCACTGATGGTGACATCACCAACTACCACAATGTCGGGTTGATGTCCGGCTCTTGGGATCGCACGCCGGTAGAATCGCGCTTCGACGATTTCCGGGTCACCGCGAAGTAAATAGCGTAGTGATGATTAATTGAGGGGGCTTGATGCTTAGCCCCCTCAATTGTCTTGCAGGCATCGTAAATTCATATCAAGGGGGGAAAAATGTATGTTGAGGCGTAATTGGATGTGGTCGTTGGCGGGTGTGATTGGCATGATGGCCTTATTGCTTGGCTTTTTATTTTGGGGGCCGCTGTCTGCCGGGGCGCGGCAGTGGTCTGCGACACCGACATCATTATGGACAACGGTGTTCACCGATACTTTTGATGCGCCAGCGGCGGTGTGGACAGTCACGGACAACGTGAATGGGACGTATCAATGGGGCATTGCTCAGTATACGGTGGGTCTGGATACCATTCAGCTCATTGAGCATGGTTTGTGGGCTGCCGGCGGGGGAACGGTTGGGCAGATGCAATCCTGGCCGACAGACACGTACACGAATTCGATGACCACGTGGGCTATCGCCGGGCCGTTTACCCCCACCCAAAGGGTTTGGGATATGCAACTCAGCCTGGCGGCGTATAACGCTGTGGCGTCTGGTGATGCGCTGTTCGTCGGTTTATCTGACGATGGGGTGCATTTTCAGGGGATAACCTTGACTGTTAGTACGTTGGCTTTGCAACCTATCAGTTGGTCCACCCGGGCCTATTCGAACAGTGCGGCAGTGTGGATTGGTTTGCAGTTCACCAGCGATGCGCAAGATGTGGCGGCCGGGCCGATGGTGGACAATGTGACGCTGGCATTCAACTACGGCGCGCACCTCTACTTCCCCTTGGTGCGCCGCGATCCTACCCCTGTACCCACGCCTACGTCTGTCCCGCAAAGGCTTTATTTTGATGGCTTTGATACCCCGTTCACCGGATGGTATACCGGGCCGGCGCTGCGCTATAACAAATGGTGTCGTTACGGGGACATAGACTGTCACGAAGGATGGGAAGTCGTCGCCACGATGAGCTATCTGAACGGAAATTACCGTATTGAAGTTCCCCTAACCTGGCATGGGAATGAGGATGGCCTGGTGGATACCTGGTTTGTGTGGCCGGCTTTGGCCGCCCCGTTGCCGGAATCTTACTACCCGCTTCCACGGCGATATTGCATTGAAGCGCGCGGCGTCTTTGCAAACTTCCTGGATGAAGATTACCAACCCTGGTGGGGGCATTGGGGCATCGTTTTTGGCGCAAATGAAAGGATGAGCGAAATCTATAGTTTTCAGGTCAACGCCAATCATGACGCAGCCGTTCTGCATCATCACAACTATATCTTCCCAGGCAATCGTCAACCCCTCGGTGGCGGTATAGATATTAACGTTGAGATTCCTATTGTCCCGTGGTCTAACGGCGATATGGCCGACTTGCTGCCAACCCATGAGTACAACACGCTCAAAGTGGTCGTTGACGGTGATTGGATGGCTATGTACGCGAATAATCGTCTTCTCAACTATGTGTATATCACCAACATGCCGCGTGAACGGATCGGTTTGATCGGCGGTTCTTGGGAAGTGACACCCATTGATTTGCAGTTTGATTACTTCCGCTATGAGCCTAACTGCGGATCCGCTCAATAATGTTTTGCTGAAAGGATGACAATGGACTATGGTGTGAAAAAAAGGCTACCCCTGATTTTAGGATTCGGGCTGCTGTGTGGCTTGTTGGCATTTACCGCTGTCGTAGCGGCATGGGGAGGTGTTTCAACAGCGTCCGCGCAGATGATGTTTTGGCAACCAGTGTTCACCGATACATTCACCACCCTGTCGCCGGCGTGGACGTTGCACAATAATGACCCGCTGAACAGGTACGCCTGGGGCGTCACGCCATACACCCGAACCTTTGACACACTTGTAGTGGCGGATCAGGGATTATGGAGCGCCGGCGGTGGAACGATAGGGAGTGCCCAAACGTGGCCTACGGGAGTTTACACGAACAATATGGAAATATGGGCCATTGCCGGACCGTTTACTGCGACGGACAAAGTGTGGGATATGCGCCTACGTTTTGATCTGCAGAACCGCGTTGCCTCCGGCGATTCGCTGTTCGTCGGCTTATCGGGAGATGGCCAATACTTCACCGGGTTGACCGTAACTGATGCTTTCACCGTATGGCAGCCGCTAAGCTGGTCTACCAAAGCCTACCTTAACGGTCCGGTGTGGATTGGGTTGCGCTTTACGAGCGATGCGCAATACGTCGCCGCCGGCGCGTTGATTGACAACCTGGCTTTGGAATTCAACTATGGCTCAAAGACCTATTTACCGCTTGTGCGCCGTGATCCGACGCCTACCCCTTTGCCCACGCCAACTCCACTCCCGGTGTACGTTGATGAGTTCAGCGATCCGGCGAGCGGCTGGTATACTGGCGTCGCGCTCCGTTACAATGTGTGGTGCCGTTGGGGATGGGATTGTCATGAGGGTTATGAAGAAGTCGCCTATATGAGCTACAATGCTGGTAATTACCGTATCTATGTGCCCGTATCATGGCAGGGCGGCGCCGGCGATGTGGACACCTGGTTTGTGTGGCCGGCTCAAGCCGCGCCGCTGCCCACTTATGTCGGCGCGCTGCCCGCCCGTTACTGCGTCGAAGCGCGAGCCAAAATCGCCAATGCCTGGGCCGATTACCAGCCGTGGTGGGCGCATTGGGGCGTCATCTTTGGCGCGAACGAGAGCATGACGGAGCTTTATACTTTCCAGATCAACGCCAATCACAATTACGGGGCGCTACGCTACCACAACTATCGGTATCCGGGTAACAAACAGCCACTCAGCGGTGAGCAGGTGAACGTTGAAATCCCAATCATCCCGTGGTGTGTAGATAAAGATGGCTATCCGTGTGATTCGGCGCTCATTCCTACGAGCGGATACAATACCGTCAAGGTCGCGGTGCGGGGCGATGTAGTAGCTGTTTACGTCAACGGCGTAAAGTTGGCGGTCGGCGACATTCCAGGGATGCCGCGTGAAAAGATTGGCTTGATCGGCGGCTCCTATGAGGTGACGCCGGTTGACCTGTGGTTCGACTATTTCCGGTACGACGCGACGTGCCCAGAGGCGCAATGAAATCTCGTAAACGCTGGGCCAGTCTGCTGCGCATTGCTTTAAGCCTGGCGACCCTTGCTTTGTTGCTTCATCAGGTGGGTGGGGATGAGGTCGTGCGCGTCCTGCAGCGTGCCAATCTGCGTTGGTTGGGATTGGCGGCCCTGCTCTTCCTCGCCGGTATCGTGATTCGCGTTTTTCGCTGGCGGGCGCTGCTCCACGGGTTGGGAGTGCGCCCGCCGTTCTGGCTATTGCTCAAGCTCTACCTGGTGGGGAACTTCTTCAACACGATCCTCCCCTCCGGCTTCGGCGGCGACGTGGTGCGCGTGCTGGAACTGGCGCAACAGGATCGCCAATCCGCTGCCGTGGGCACGGTCGTCGTGGATCGGCTAACGGGTATTCTCTCGTTGATGGCGTTGGGGTTGCTCGTGCTGCCCTTCACCCGTGGTTTGGCCCCCTGGCTGGTGTGGATGTTCGTCGCCATCGCGGGTGGGGGGCTGGTGGGCGGCGCGCTGCTCCTGGAAGGCCATTTGTTGCGGCGCATCACGGCGCGGCTGCCGCAGGCGCTCTCGCTCGCCGGGCAGGGGAAGCTGGCCGGCATCTACGCCGCGGTGACAGGCTCCGGCGCGCGGGCTGTGTGGCAGGCGTTACTTCTCTCGACGGTCTTTAACCTGGTAAACATCGCCATCTACTGGCTCTGCGGGCTGGCCGTCGGTATGAATGTGAAACTGGGGTTCTACTTCGTCTTTGTCCCGCTGCTCTCGCTGACGCTGCTGATCCCCATCTCGGTCGGCGGCTTGGGGGCGCGCGATTGGGTAGGGCAACCACTCTTCGGTTCGGTTGGCGTCCCCGACGCCGTCGCCGCCGCGATGACGCTTTCCGTCTACGCCGCGACGTTGGCGGTTGGCCTTATCGGCTTTGTGATCTATCTGGTGGAAGGCGCCGCGGGGCTGCTGAAAAGACAGTAGCGGCTTTTGAGCGACTGAAGTCGCTACTACACACGTTAGTTTATGGCAGAGTGAACGTCCCTACGGTGTAGAAATCCCCGATTGTTAATCCTCGTTCGTTGATGATGGGCAAACGGCTCATATCCGCGAGCAGATACCATCCCACGATCACCTGATACTGCCCTGCCGGCGCGTTTGGTTTCAGGTAGAACTGATAGGGATCGGCCAGCTCTTCCCCTGTCGTCCACCCACTGGTGGGACGCGCGCCTTGCACCGGCCAACTGTCAACCTGCCCGTAAACCTGACCGTCGGGTCCAATGGCCTGGACGAAGACGGTGTAATCGCGTTCCAACGCTCGCAAGCCGCGCCACCGCAAGTTGACGTGGACTTGTCCGCCAGCGGGCGCGGCGCTCGCGTCGAGGGCGGCCTCCAGGAGCACGATCCGGTCGGCGAAGTTCGCCAATCCCACGTTAGATGGCCGCACGTTGATCTCGCCCAGCGGACAAGCCTCACGTTCTGCCGCCAGCCAGTCGCAGCGCGCCGCAAGCATCGTCTGCCCCTCCGTTGTGCGCCAGCTGATCTCTAGGCGGTATGGTCCGGGTTCCTGTGGCGCGGTGAGGATGTACCGCAAGGTGTGCGGTTTGCCCGGCGCCCACGTTGCAGGATCCGCTGCGGGACCGGCGCTACGCAGCACTGCCGTGTGGCTGACATTCCCTTCGCGCATCCAGCGTACTTCTGGCGCAGCCTGTGGCGCTTCTCGCTCGCGCTGCCATGTCAAATCAAGAGCGAGCGTCCCCCCTGCGCGCGCCTCGCCGGGGAAATCTGCCTCGGTGAGCCAGAAACCGTCGAAACGCGCGTTGTTGCGTTGGGGGAGAGTGGTGCCAGCGCCTTTCGGGATCGTCATAGTTCCGAGTGAATACCACGTTGCCTCAGTCCCGTCCACCGACAAGCCGGTCTGCCCAAAGCGGGGGAATACCGCCAATGCTGCATCGTAGTCGCCGGGTGTGACCCATTGCGGCCAGTTCAGGGCCAGGTAATCCGTGACCACCGTTCCTTGTTTCCAGGCCTGCGTGGTCGTGTAGCCGCTGACCGGGCGCGTCGCGGCGCTTTCCCAGACGATTTGTCCCGCATAAAGGAGCCGCACGCGTACGTCCAGATCGTCCTGGATGGCTGCGCGCGCTTGCCACACTAACGTCAGATGGTGCATCACCCGGCCTTCCGGGTCGGGTTCTATGCTGAAGCTGTTCAGTTCCAGAGCATCGCCGAACCGGGCCGCGGGCATTGGGCTAAGCGTAGCGGGGACGGGCGGGCGAACCTCGACCAACGGGCCGGCGGCGCTCACACCGAAGGCGTCGAGGCCGGGCAGGTAGCGCGCCAGATAGACGCGCCGCCCCGCGACCAGATGGCTCGCCAGGCTCTCGCGGTACTGCGCCTCGTTGAACAGCGTCACCAGTTCCAGGTCTGGGCGGATTCCTTCCACTTGTTGGAGGTAATACAGCGGCGGGAATTTCTCGCTGTCCGCGAGAATCGCCGCGCCATCGGCCAACGGTTGTTGTAGAACGTATCTCGCCCACGCCTCATCTTGGCGTCCCATCAAGATCGTGTCCAGCGTTGGCCCGGTGATCCACAAACGACTCAGCAGCAGGAGGATCATAACGGCGTAAAACGTAAAACGAAAAACGTAATTCGTAACTCGTAATTCATAACTCTTAACTCTTAACTCGTAATTCGCCATCCCCACCCAGAAGATGAGGATAACGTGTGCGGGGATGAGGAAGGCCGAGTAATCGGGGTCGGCAACGTAGAAGCTGAGGTTGAACCATACCCACGCGCTGAAAGCGAGCGTGGTTCCGACCGCCAGCGGCCAGTTTTTCCAAAAGAGCCGGATCAGCCCCAGGGTTGCCACCATCAATCCCACCCATCCGATTTGCGTCCGCAGCAGGCGCACGACCAACGTCCAGCGTGCGGGATCGTGGATGAACGCCAGCGGGCGCAGTGCGCCGCCCGAATCCGCGTTGGTGACGAAGCGCAGAAAGTGCGCCAGCGTCATCGTCTCACCGTGGTTGACGGCGGGCCAGCGCAGCGGAATATAGGCGTAGAGCGCCAGCCCCGCCAGCCCCAGGATCGCCGCATAGAGCAGCGCGCGCCAGCCAGGCCGGGGATGGGTGAACAGCAGCGGCAGCGCCAGAAACGCGAGCGCGCCCAGCGTAACGTGTGACGCCATCGCTACGCCGGTGAGCAGGCCGAACAGGGGCAGCGCGCGGGCCGGTTGCAGTTTCCCCGCCATCCAACGCGCTGCGGTCCACACCCCTACCGCCGTCAGCAGCGCGTTGAGCGCATACACTTCTGCCTCAATGGCCCGCGCCCACAGCGTAGGCGAGAAAGCCAGCGTCAACGCCGCCAGCAAGGGCAGGAGCAGGGATTGGGGATTGGGGATTGGTGGATTGGCGATTGGGTGATTGGCGATTGGTGATTGGCTGATTGGCCGATTCGCCGATTCGCTCAAAGCGAGGAAGAGCACGCTGGAGGCCAACGCCGCGCACACGGCTGACGAGAGATTGACGCGCCAGGCAGGGGAACCGAACGGCAGGAGCGAGAACAGTTTGCCGATCAGGATGTAGAGCGGGTAGCCGCTAGGATGCGCGATGCCCAGACGCGGCGCGACAACCTGAAACTCAAACGTATCGGCGCGTCCCACGTAGGGTGAGAGATCGGGCAGATAGAGCGCGAGCGGTAGCAAAACCGCGATGGCGAATCCGACGCGACGGGATATGCCCTGTCGCCGCATGAAGCACACCGTCAATGTCAGACCGCCAATCAGCAAAACCGGCCCGCGCCACGGCTGGAACGCGCCGCCGAGTAGGTCCGCTGCCGGCAGGAGCAGCGGCGTCCACTGGACGGCATCCCGCACGGCGATCTGCTGCCTGTGACGCCAGCGTGCAGCCAGCAGACTGCCCACTGCGCCACACATCCCGCTTGCGCTTGCGCCGAATACGCCAAAGAAAAACGGGCTGTGCAGTTCCAACGCTACAGCCCGCGCGAAGCCAAGCCCCCAGACCAACCCGCACAGCCCGATGATGAGCCACGCCGCTGTGCGCTGAAGGCTCGACCCGGCCACGCCGCCCCGCTGATCGTTCAGGGCGTCCCCTCCGTGGGCGTTTCGCCTTCTGGCGTCTCCGGGATCCCCAAACTGCGCCTGAAGTAGAACTCCATAATTTTCTGCGTCACCGGCGCCGCTGCCACCGAACCTTCGCCGCCGTCGTAGATCCACACCAGCACAACGATTTCCGGCGCCTCGAAGGGCGCGTAGGCCACAAACCAGGCGTGTGTCGGCAGCGTCTTGCCCTCTTCGACGTCGCAGCGCCCGGCTTTGAGCGCGATGTCGTCGCAGTACTCAGCCGTGCCCGTCTTTCCGGCGACGTTGATGCCCAGATCGGTCAATTCTGCGCGTCGCCCGGTGCCGGTCTCGGAAACCGCCAGGTCCAGGCCCTCCCGCACAATCTGCCAGACCGATGCGGCGATGTCGAGGGTGTCGCTGATGATAGGCGTGAAGGGGCGGATGATGTTGCCTTCAGCGTCTTCGACATGGTGGATGATCTGCGGAACGTAAAGTGTGCCGCCGTTGGCGACGACGGCGAACGCATTTGCCATCTGCAGCGGGGTCACCAACAGGTTGCCCTGGCCGATGCCGGTGATGTACGTATCGCCCGTCGTCCACGTTTCTTGATATGTCCTGCGTTTCCAGGCCGGGGTAGGAACCAATCCGCTGGCCTCGCCGGGAATGTCAATCCCTGTGGGCGCGCCAAGTCCGAACAAACGGGCGTAAGCAGCAAGCCGTTCGATGCCTAACCCTTGAAACTTGGTTTCTTCAAAGCCGCCGGCAATTTCGTAGAAGAATGTGTCGCACGATTGCGCCAGCGCGTCCACCACGTTCATCGGCCCGTGCCCGCCGCCGAGTTGCAGACTGATCCAGCAATAGAAAGGCTGCGCCAGTTTGGGATCATCGGGCGCGAATTTGTTGGGCAATCGGATAATGCCCGGATCGCTGATGATGGTGTAGCGGTTGATGACGCCTTCTTGCAGCGCCGCCGTTGCGGGGATGATCTTGAACGTGGAGCCGGGCGGTATCTGATCGGCGATGGCGTGGTTAATCAAGGGCCGATGGGGATCGTTAATTATTGCGCGGTAGGCATCCATGTCCAGTTTTTTGCTGAACATGTTGTTGTCGTAAGTCGGCAGACTCACCGCGGCGAGCACTTGCCCATCCCGTGGATCCAGCACGATGGCGACGCCGCGCTTGGATTTGGCGGCTTCCATCCCGGCGAGCAGCACGTCTCCGGTGACTTGTTGCAGCTCGATGTCCAAAGTCAAAAAGATATTGTCGCCCGAACTGGGAGGCGTCTCGCTGAACGTTTGCAATTCCTGTCCGAGCACATCTTTTTCGACGAGCCGTCGTCCGGGTGTGCCGCGCAAGAATTCCTCCATTTGCGCTTCCACTCCGGCGTAACCAATGCGATCTACGCTAGGATCATAGCCTTTGGCTTCGTAATCGGCAACTTGGCCGGAGGGGATTGGCCCCAGAAAGCCCAGGATTTGCGAGGTCTGCGGGCCGTAGGCGTAGCTCCGCCGCGCGATAATCTCGATACCCACACCGGGCAGTGTCACGCTGCCCTCCTGCGCGATGAGCAGCGCCAATTCACGCTCGATGTTCTGCTCCACCACGATGGGATTGTAGGGTTCCAGCCAGCGTACTTCCTCCACCATCTCCAACAAGCCCGGTTCCGGCTCCTCACCATACGGCGGGAACGCTGCGCGGCCTGCGATGCGCAGGTCGCCTTGATATTTCGGAATATTCAGTCCCTGGGTGGTGCTGTAGGGGATGTCAATAAGCTGCGCGAGTCGCATCAGCACGGCGCGCTCGCGCTCCGGGTCTTCGGGAAGATTGCCCGGCGTGATGGTGACGTTGTACGCCGGAATGTTGCGCACCAGGACTTTGCCCGCGCGGTCGTAGATAACGCCGCGTGGCGGGGCAATCGAAACCAGCCGGTTTTGCTGCTGTTCGGCGCGCGTCTGCCAGGCGCCGCCTTCGAGGAACTGCAATTGCCACAGGCGAATGAGGTAGAGTCCCAACACCAGCAGGATAATCCATCCCATCACCGCCAAACGCGGCGCGCGTTGGATCCAGGGAGCCCGCGCGGCTTCCGTTTCGATCAAACCGCGGGTGTGCGCTCGGCGTGATCTGTTGTCGTGCAGGTAGCTCATTCGCCCTGCCCTCCCCACCGGGGTTGCGAGCGTTTGTGGAACCAGACCAGGAAGGTGAAGGCGAATGGTGAAAGCAAGAAATTCAGCAGCGCCGCGGGGCCGGCCACGGTCTGCACGTCGCGCGCGAGATTGACGCTGTGGCCGAGCAGCGCCATCGCCCCCAAGAGGAGGCCATGCCCGAACAATGTGCCGAGCGCCGACATCAGCGCCAGCCGGATGATGGTCGGCCCCAGGGCGTGTACCCAGGGCTGCCCCGCGAGGAGGCCCACCGCCGTCAGCGCGAGCGTCCACAGACCGAACGTGCCGCCGGAAAGCAAATCGCAGAAGATGCCGCCCGTGAAGCCCCACGCCGCGCCCTCGTTTGCGCCGCGGATGATCGCCCACGTTACAACGAGCAGCAACACAAGATCGGGCCGCCCACCGAGTATTTGGACGCTTTCCAGCAAGACACTTTGCAGGACAGCCGCTATGAGCAGAATCGGGATGCCAAAATACAGGCTCATCTCTATGGCTCCCCTTCTAACTCTTCGAGATTAACGCGCGGGAAATCGGTGATGACCAGCACGGTTTCCAGGCGGCGGAAGTCAATCGCCGGTCGGACGGTCGCGCGTTGGAAGAGGTCGGACTCCAGATAGGTGACGCTTTCCACCTGTCCCAGAATCAATCCTCTGGGCAGCAAGCCGCCTGTTGCGGAGGTGATAATCGTCTCACCTCCCAAAACTTCTTCGTCGGGGAGGATGTCAATCATCGTCAACGTGCCTTCGGTGGTTCCAATTAACATGCCGGTGATGCGGGATTCCTGAAGCATAGCCGCGATCTGGCTCTGCGGATTGTTGATGAGCTGGACGTAAGCCAGGTTGCGGGAGACACGCGCCACGCGCCCGACCAACGCCGCGCCGCTCGTGACGACCGGCATACCCACCGCCACACCGTTCCGCGCCCCGGCGTTGATGATGACGTACTGCAAATAGGGGTTCGTGTCCTCGCCGACTACCGTCGCGCATGGGAAAATGCCGCACCCATACTCGACGACATCGGCGCCAACGAAGCTGTAGGTAGGATTGTCCTGCACGAAGTTGAGTTTGCGGCGGAGTTCGTCGTTTTCGGCCTTGAATTCGCGCAGGCGGAAGTTCTCTTGGATGAGCGTCGCATTGGCGCGTTGCAGGTCTTCGACCTGTTGTTGGAGTTGTTGGACATCCCGCGCCGACTGGCCGAGGCCGCCAAGCAGCTCGATGACCGTCGAGACGCCGCGTTCCACAGGAGAAATAATGTAGCCCAACAGGCTTTCCAGTGGCCCAAACGCCCCGGCCTCAACCAGGATCAGGAAAAGCAACGCTACGACGAGCAATACCCAGGGCAACCACTGCCCATTTTCCCGTCTCATCGTTTATCCTTTTGCGTTGTCAGCGGTCAGCCGCAGGATGCACCCCGCGCCAGCTCTGGCCACCGTTCATCACGAAGCAGAGCCTCCGGGGTGACGCCGGTCGTCGCTGGAGAGAGCAGGTCTGAGTACCTCGAATTGTTCCAGCACCATCCCCGCGCCCCGCGCCACGCACGTCAGCGCATCTTGCGCCACCCAGGCCCGGATGTGCGTCTCTTCGGCAATGCGTTCGGCCATACCTTTCAGCAGCCCCCCGCCGCCGGCGAGACAGATGCCGGTTTCCATCAGGTCCGATACCAATTCGGGCGGCGTCTCGTCCAGTGTGTCGCGGACGAGATCAACGATGATGTTGGTCGAGCGGCTCAACGCCTCGCGGATTTCGATACTGCTGATTTCGATCTCTTCGGGCAGGCCGGTGATGAGGTTGCGCCCGCGCATCGCCATCGTGCGCTCTTCGGGCAGCGGGTAGGCCGACCCGATGTTGATTTTGATGCGTTCGGCGGTGCGCTCGCTGATGGCGAGGTTGTACTTCTGGCGCGCGTACTGCACGATGTCCTCGTCCAGCTCGTCCCCGGCGATGCGGATGCTCTTGCTGACGACGATGCCTTTTAGGGCGAAAACGGCCACTTCGGTCGTCCCGCCGCCAATGTCAACGATCATACTGCCCTGCGCTTCGGTGATGGGCAGTCCGGCGCCAATCGCCGCGGCCATTGGCTCTTCGATGAGGTAGGCTTCGCGCGCGCCGGCTTCGATGGCGGCGTCGCGCACAGCGCGTTTCTCCACTTCCGTCACGCCGCTAGGGATGCCGATGACTACACGCGGGCGGGGGAAGGGGATGAAGAGCTGCTTGTGCGCCTGCTTGATGAAATGCCGCAGCATCGCTTCGGTGATGTCAAATTCGGAGATCACGCCGTCGCGGAGGGGGCGGATGGCGACGATGTTAGGGGGTGTTTTCCCCACCATCTCCTTGGCCTCGGCGCCCACGGCGAGCACATAATCCCGCCGGTTGCTGTCTACGGCAACCCATGAAGGTTCGTTGCTGATAATGCCCTTACCACGCACATACACAAGCGTGTTGGCCGTACCCAGGTCAATGCCTATGTCTAGGGAAAACAGCCCTAGCAGCGCGTCTATCGGATTAAACAAGCGTGTCCTCGATCCATGTTCTCATCGGTTAAACTCACCCTTTGATTATACCATAGCACAGCACAGCCGCAATGATAAGGCAGATTGCAAATGGCAAATGGCAAATGGCAAAATTCTATGCCCCCTCCCTGCCTCTTCCCGCCTACTCCCCACTCCCCATTCCCCCATACCGCGCTTCGAGGGCGGCCAGGGTCGTGATTGGGCCAATTGAACGAAGAAAATCGCGTGGCGTGTCGCTGAGCGCCCAGGCTTGCCGTACAGCCGGCCCAATCGGATCCTCGCCGGCTGCGCCGCCGCCGGGCGAGCTGGCGTAAGCCCCGTGGAAGGCGAAGTACGCCTGGTTCAGCCGGCGCATCCGGTAGCCCTGGGCGACGATGTACCGGCGCTGTAGCTCCATATACCATTCGGCCTCTTTGATTTTCCCCTCGGCCAACATTCGATCCACGTTGACGCGCGTGCGGTGCATTTCCGCGTTGAAGTCGAAACGCGCCTGGCGCGCAGCGGTTTCTTCTTCGGTCAGTGTGAGGGCATTGGGCAGGGATTTTTCGCGGTTGAGCTGCGCGCTGTAATAGCGCAGAACGACCTCTTGGCCGGCCCATTCGCCAAGCAGGGAGGCCGCCGTCTCGTTCAACGTGCGCGTCTCATTGGATTTGTCGTAGTAAAAGCCTAACGGATAGAACACCAGATAGTGATGCGCCCACTCGTGCGCGACAACGTCGCTGACCCAGTCTATGGAGCTGCTTTCCAGCAGCATGGCAGGATAAGCCGCCAATCCGCCGATGCCGGTAACGTAGACGGATTTATCGGGAAACCGGCTTTCGAGGTCTTGCTCAATGGCGTCTTGTTCCGCGGCCGTCAATCCCGCCACGAGCGATCGCTGGTAGGCGCTCTCGATGGTTGCCCGCGGCGAGACGATCAGCATGTAGGGTAGGGGGGTGAACGCGCTGCTGACTGGCGGGAGGATTTGTGCCAGCACACCGAATCCGCCCTGATGTAAGATCGAACTTACCTGTTCACCCAGGATAGCCTCGGCGACCAGCCCGCTGCGCTGCATTTGCCGGCGAAGTTCTGCCTCGGCCGTCTGTTGCGCGCGCGTCGCCTCCGCCGGGTCCGTGATCTCCAGGTCGCTGTAGGCGCGGCTGATCTCGTCGGCCAGTTGGCGCGCCTCACGCACCTGCTCCAGGTAATGCAGCACGAAGCGCGCGCGTGTGTCGTCGTTCATGAACCGCTGCGGCGTCAGGATGCCAAAAGCCGTTTTCCGGGCGATGGTTTCTATTTCCCACGTTGTGAAGTTGAAGGCTCGGCGAGCCGTCGCCGCATCGAGACGGAACTTCATGTCTTGTGGCAGTGGCCCATCACGTCGCACCAGCAAGGCCAAAACCACCAACACGATGACGGTGCTCGTTCTGTTGATCCACTGCGTTAGGGTCGCGTTTTTCATAAACCCAAGTTTAACCGGAAAAAAGCAAAAATCAAGAAGAAGTTATACTTTATTCGCCGGGTCACTTGCTAAAACCGCACTCCTCCTTTATAGTTAGAGAGCATGTTCGCTTAGAGGAGAGTTTGCATGGAAATCGGCATTGTCAGACAGATTGATATTAACGCTGAAGTGCAGCGCGCTTATCTCGATTACGCGATGAGTGTGATCGTCGCGCGCGCGCTGCCAGATGCCCGCGATGGTCTCAAACCCGTCCAGCGCCGTATCTTGTACGCGATGCACGACATGGGGCTGCGACCTGACTTGCCGTACAAGAAATCGGCGCGCATCGTCGGTGAAGTGCTTGGTAAATACCATCCGCACGGCGACACCGCCGTGTACGACGCGATGGCGCGCATGGCGCAGGATTTCTCGGTGCGCTATCCGCTGGTAGATGGGCAAGGCAACTTCGGCTCCATTGATGGCGACGCGCCGGCCGCGATGCGCTACACCGAGGCCCGCCTGATGCCGCTTTCGCTGGAGATTCTGTCTGACATCGAAAAAGACACGGTGGATTGGACTGACAACTTCGACGGCACGCTCAAGGAGCCGTTGGTGTTGCCCTCGCGGGTGCCGAACCTGCTGGTGAACGGCGCGTCGGGCATTGCGGTAGGCATGTCCACCAATATCCCGCCGCACAACCTGGGCGAAGTGGTGGACGCGCTCATCTACTTGCTCGACAGTTGGCAGCGGATTGACGATGTGGATGTCGCCGAACTGATGAAATTCATCCAGGGGCCGGATTTCCCCACGGGCGGCCTGGTCTACCGCAAGGATACGGCGGATGGCGAGGATATGCTGGTCAAAGCCTATGCGACTGGACGGGGGCGCATCACCATCCGCGCGCGCGCCCACGTCGAAGAGGCCACGCGCGGGCGGCAGCGTCTCATCATCACCGAAATCCCCTATCAGGTGAACAAAACCACGCTGCTCGAAGGCATCGCCGAAGACGTGCGCGCCGGGCAACTAGAGGGCATCTCCGATCTCCGGGATGAATCGGACCGCCAGGGGATGCGCGTCGTCATCGAGCTGACCCAGGGCGCTAACGCCGATAAGGTGCTGAACGATCTTTATCGCCGCACGCCGTTGGAGACGCGCTACAGCGTCATCCTGCTGGCGCTGGTTGAGGGCGAGCCGCGCCGTCTGTCGCTTAAGCGGGCGCTCACGTTGTTCCTCGATCACCGCTTGGAGGTCTTGCAGCGCCGCGCGCGCTTCGACCTGGAGCACGCGCGCCGCCGCGCCCACATCCTCGAAGGGCTGCTGATCGCGTTGGATAACCTCGACGCGGTTATTGATACCATCCGCCGCTCGCGTACTGTGGAAACGGCGCGGCAGAACCTCCAGAAGAACTTCAAACTGACCGAAGTGCAGGCGCAGGCGATTTTGGAGATGCAGCTCCGCCGTTTAGCTGCGCTGGAACGCAAAAAACTTCAGGATGAGTATCACGAACTGCTGGCGACCATCAAGGAACTGGAAGCCTTGCTGAAATCGCCGGTCAAGCAACGCGCTGCGATTCGCACCGACCTGGTGGACATCCGCGCGCGCTATGCTGACCCGCGCCGCACGCACATTCTCGACGTGCGCGGCGCGAAGGTTGTGGCCGAATCGTTGACGCCCGACCAGCCGGTGTGGGTCACGGTGAGTCGGGAGGGGCGCATCGGTCGCGTCCCCGACGACGGCAAAGCGCCGCCGCGCGTCTCGGCCCGGCCCGCAGAGTCGCCGCTGGCGTTGCTCGGCGCTTCGACCCGCAACGCGCTGTACCTGTTCACCACCACGGGCGATGCGATTGCGCTGCCGGTCCACCAAATCCCTGAGGGCATGGCCTGGGATGGCGGCGGCACGCCCTGGAACACCCTGCTGCGCGTGGATAACGGTCACCGGCTGGCGACGGCGTTGGCTCTGCCGGCGAATCTGCCGGAGGGCAGCACGCTGTTCTTTGCCACGGCGACGGGGCAAGTGAAACGCCTCGCGCCGGAGGATTTGCCCGGCGTGGGGCGCGAACTCACGCCAGTGATTCGCGTGGATCAAGGCGATACCCTGGTGGGCGTGGCCTGGGTGGTGGAGTCCGATCAGGTGATCCTGGGGACGGCGCAAGGGATGGGGATTCGCTTCGACGTGAGCGAAGTGCGTCCCACGGGCGCGAAGGCCGGCGGGATGAGCGGTGTGCGCGTAGAGGAAGGGGACGCGGTGGTTGGGCTGGCGGTAGCGCAACCGCGCGCGGCCTTCTTTACCATCACCGACCTGGGTTTTGCCAAGCGCACGCCCGTGAGTGATTTCCCCATCCAGAAGCGCAGCGGCAAGGGCGTGCAGATCGCCAAACTGACCAAGGGCGAGCGGGTGGCGATGGTGGGAATGATCACCGGCGCGAGCCGGCTGATGCCGGTGACGCAGCGCGGCGCGTCGAAAACGGTGACGGGGAAAAGCGTGCCGGAGCAAGGCCGGACGACGCGCGGCGAATCCATCATCGCGTTGCAGGGCAAAGACGTAGTGATTGACGTTGTTTTTCAGAGTGAACGAATCGAAGCTAACACTGAGCACTAAATCAGGAGAGAACCTATGACCTATCGTGATGCGTTATTGACGTGTGAAACTTGTGGCAAAACCTTTATCTATCGCGTTGAAGAGCAACGCCAGCAGGCGGAACTGGGGTTCCCCAACGAGACGCCGCGCCAGTGCGCGGAATGTCGTGAGCAGGAGGCGGCCGGGCCGGGGTTGCGGGCAGGCGTCGTCAAATGGTTTCGTGAGGACAAGCACTTTGGCTTTATCACGCAACGCGACGGCAGCGACGTTTTCTTCCACCACAGTGGCATAATGGGTGACCCGGATCAGGTGATGCGGGAAAATGCGCCGGTCTGGTACGAATTGACCACCACGGAGCGCGGTCCGCAGGCCGTCAACGTTCATCTACGCGCATAGGCGCGTTGGGGACTGGGGATCGGTAAGCGGATGAGCCGATGCGCGTTGCGCTGAGTGGGTGGTTCTGGGAGCGTCCGGAGACGGGGAGCGGACAATATCTGCGCTACCTCACGGCGGCGCTTGCTGACGTTGCGCCGGCGTCGCGGTTTGTCGTCATCACACCGTCACCGCCCGCGCCAGAAGATGCCGGCGCGCCAAACGTCGAATTTGTTGTGGCGCCGGGAAAGCGCACGAACTTCGGCAAGCTGCGTTGGGAGCAGATGACGCTTCCCCTTATGGCACGTCGAGTCGGCGCGGACTTGCTTCACGTGCCGTATTGGGCGCCGCCGCTGCACGCTGCGTTACCTGTCGTGGTCACCGTCCATGATCTCATCCCCTTGCTGCTCAAACCCTATCGTGGTGGGCCGTTGGTGCGGTTGTACACGGCCTTCGTCAGCGTGACCTCACCGCGCGCGGCGCTGCTGTTGACGGATTCCGAAGCCTCGCGGCGCGACATCGTTGCGCATCTGCGCGTCTCGCCGGCTCGCGTGCAGACGGTCTACCTGGCGGTGGATCGAATGTATGTCGCTGGTGTAACGGATTTGTCGGCTGAAACTGAAGATCGTTCTGTCGCGCCTCGTTCAATTCGCTGCGAGATTTTTGTCGAAGAAGACGTCGCTGTTCTCCAGCAGTTTGGTTTACAGCGGGGATACGTCCTCTATCTGGGTGGGTTCGATGTGCGCAAGAATGTGCGCGGAGTGTGCGCCGCGTTTGCTCAGGTGTGCCGGGATGTACTGGACGCGCATCTGGTTATTGCCGGGAAGCTGCCGACGGTGGACTCCGACTTCGCGCCGGATCCACGCCGTCTGGCGCGCGAAGCTGGCATCCCCGAAACGCGCGTCCATTTTGTAGACTTTGTCCCTGAATCCGCCAAGCCTGCGCTCTACCGGCAAGCGCGGGTCTTTGTGTTCCCTTCGATCTATGAAGGTTTCGGTCTGCCGCCGTTGGAGAGCCTGGCGTGCGGAACGCCGGTCGTGGGTAGTCGCGCCGCCAGCTTGCCGGAGGTTGTGCGCGATGCCGGCGTCCTCGTTGACCCCGCCGACATCAATGGCATGGCGGCAGCGCTTGTCCGCCTGTTGACCGATGACGCCTTCCACGCCGAATTGCGCTGCCGGGCCATTCAGCGCGCTGCGCGCTTCACCTGGGAGGCAACGGCGCGCGAGACGTATGCTGCTTATGAGAAAGTTCTGAAAGGTGTAAGGACTCGTGATTGATATGCAAACTGCACTGATTTACCAGCCTCGACTGCTCACTGGCGATGTCGCTGTGGCGAAGTTTCCTGGTACCCGTTACCAGGGCAGCAAGGCGAAACTGGTGGATTGGATCTGGGAGCAAGTCAAAGACTTGGGGTTTTCCACATGCCTGGATGCTTTTGGCGGCACCGGCGCGGTGGCGTACCGTTTCAAGCAAGAGGGCAAATTAGTTACGTATAACGACATCTTGCGGTTCAACTATTACGTTGGCGTCGCGTTGATCGAAAATAATGCTGTGCAACTAACAACGGATGATGTTGCGTGGATCCTTACCCGACACCCTGACATAGATTACCCGAATTTCATTGAGAAGACCTTCCATGATATTTATTTCACCGATGAGGAAAATGCATGGTTGGATCAGACCATTGTCAACATTAACTATATTACCGATCCTTACAAATTTGCATTGGCGTTTTTCGCGCTGGCGCAGGCGGCGATTATCAAGCGCCCTTATAACCTTTTCCATCGCAAGAACTTATATGTGCGCCTGGCCGAGGTCGAGCGTTCTTTCGGAAACAAAGCCTCGTGGGATCGTCCTTTTGCGGCGTGGTTTGGCAACTTTGTGGCCGAGGCGAATCAAGCAGTTTTCGATAACGGGCAAATAAACCAGGCGTTGAACACTGATGCACTGGAAGTTCCCGGAGTGTATGATTTGGTTTATATTGACACGCCGTACATATCCAGGCAGGGAGAAGGAGTTGATTACCGGGACTTTTACCATTTCCTGGAAGGACTGACGATGTACGATGTGTGGAAAACACACATTGATTATCGCTCAAAACACCGGCGATTGAAACGCGCAACAAATGTGTGGACGGATAGGAAACACATTTATACTGCCTTTGATCGGCTTTTCCGCTATTATAAGGATAGCACCCTGGTCGTTTCCTATCGCAGCGACGGTGTGCCTGCAACGGAAGAAATTCTCGCGCTTTTGAAAAAATACAAACGGGATGTGCGTGTCGAGTGGTTTGGGCAATATAAGTATGTGCTTTCGACGAACCATCGTTCTGAAGAAGTGTTGTTTATCGCGCAGTGAGGTCAGGATGACAATAACAGCTAAGTGGAACAAAGAAGCATTTCAGGCCGCCTTCGCCGCTGATTTTGCAGAGTTTACCCAAATGCTGGCTACTGATACGGGTGATTGGGTTGTCAAAGGATTCATTGACGTGTATCGCAACATCTACACTATTTCTGTTGATACCAAAGTCGTCTCGAAGTTGATTGAATTGATGCTTATTCCGCTTATTGTGCAGTTTGCGAACCGCCATGGTTATGAGGTAGTGCTTGGCGAATATCAGAACCACTACCCTGATGTTAGTTTGATTGCCTCCGATGGAACTCGGATAGCTCTTGATCTCAAGAGTACCTATCGTACCAGTCCTACAACTGTTAATGGGTTTACTTTGGGTGCGTTTACCGGGTATTTCCGCGACCGGATTTCTACGAAGAATGTGACATTCCCCTATGGCACTTACACAGCCCATTTTGTTTTGGGAATCATCTATACCCGCACCGACGAAAGTGTAGATGAGCGGCGCATTTATAGCCTGGATGATTTATTGGACATCGCTTCGGTCGTCAAGGATTTCCAGTTCTTGTTGCAAGAGAAATGGCGCATTGCGAGCGATCATCCGGGCAGCGGCAATACCAAGAATATCGGCTCTGTGCGCGATATTGAGAAATTGGTTGCGGGACAAGGCCCTTTTGCTGTGTTTGGGGAAGCTGTTTTCTCTGATTATTGGATGAACTATTTGACAAACGATATGGCTCTGGCGATTGAATCCCCTGTACCATACAGGAATCTTGCGGAATACTTACAATGGCGTGACCGTGCGCCTTTACTGAAGAATGGATAAGGGAAGGCTGTTATGAACCCTGAAGCTTACATCGCTTTGTGGCAGCAAGAAGAGCAAGCCCCCTTCACCGGATGGGATTTCTCGTACCTGGAAGGCCGGATGATGGAGGAACTGCCGCCGTGGTCTTATGAAGCGCGCGCGGCAGAAGTGCTGCAGGGCACTGCCGCGGTGCTGGATATGGGTACGGGCGGCGGCGAGCGCCTTTTGCAGTTGCGGGAGCACTGGCCGGCGAAAGTCGTCGTGACCGAGGACTATCCGCCCAATGTGCGCGTGGCGACGGAACGCTTAGGGTTCGTAAAAGAATAATTCCGCGCACCGTGATATAATGCCGCAATCTTGAACCAAGAAATGGCGCTATGAACTTAGAAACCACACAAGTCGTGCATCAATGTCAAT
>DAOUAQ010000051.1:0-8524 GCA_034433375.1 Anaerolineae bacterium
ACAATCGATGTGGAGAGCGTGGAACGGCTGGTGATGGCGGCGGAAGTGAGCGGGATCACGCCGATCGTGCGCCCGCCGAGCCGGGACCCGGTGGACATCCTGCGCGTGCTGGATCGCGGCGCGATGGGCGTGCAAGTCCCGCACGTGAACACCGCCGCGGACGCCCGCGCGGTCGTCGAAGCGGTGAAGTACCACCCGTTAGGCAAGCGCGGCCTGGCGGCAAGCACGCGCGCGGGCAACTACGGTATCGGGCTGACGGCGGCGGAGTACGTGGCGCAGGTGAACCGCGAGACGCTCATCTGCGTGCAGTTGGAGGAGGGCGAGGCGCTGAGCAATATCAACGAGATCCTCAAAGTGGAGGGCATCGACGTGTTCTTCGTCGGGCCGGCGGACCTGGCGCAATCGATGGGATTTCCAGGACGCACCGACACCCCGATCGTGCAGCAAATGATCCGCGCGACGCTCGATGCCATCGTCGTGGCGGGCAAAGTCCCCGGCTCCACCGGCTCCGACGCCGACATCGCGGATTATCTCCAGCGCGGCTGCCGGTACGTGTACACGCATGTTCCCCGGCTGCTGGCGGCGGGGACGGCGGCGTTTAGGGCCGGACTTTAGCCGCAGGATTGCGGCGAATCTGCCGGTGCGCGCGTCGAGCATAACGCCGCTCGGCGTGGAATCCCTATGCAGAATATGCCGGCTGAAAGCTGACCGCTGACTGCTAATCGCTACTCTTCCCCCCGCTTGACCAACCAACGTTCGCCCACCGTGAAAAACGCCATCCCCACCAGGCAGAGCCAGCCGAACCAGTCGCCTAAGCGCGCGGCGAGACTAGGCCCGTTGCCCACGGGAACGTCGGCCACCAGCGTTGCCTCACCGCCTTCACGGTGGACGGCCAGGGCCAGCACCCGCCCGCGCGGATCCACCACCGCCGAGTCGTAGCCGCCGTCGGCTTTGACCATGGCGGCGCGGTTCTCAAGGGCGCGGAAGACGACATGCGTGTAGTGCTTGTGGGCGATGCCCGGCCAGTCGTTGGAGGGCACGGCGATGAGCTGCGCGCCCTGCCGCGCCAGCTTGCGCGCGGTATCCGTGAAGTCGAGGTCGTAGCAGATGATGGTGCCGAGTACGCCCAGCGGCGTCTCGTAGACCGGGTAAGTCCCGCGCGTGGGACTGGTTTCGCCGCCGAAGACCACCGGATGATCCTTGCCGAAGACGCCCAGGAACGCCCCCTCCGGGCTGATGACGGTGGCTTCGTTGCGGAATATGTC
This sequence comes from Anaerolineae bacterium, assembly GCA_034433375.1. Classification (GTDB taxonomy): domain Bacteria; phylum Chloroflexota; class Anaerolineae; order B4-G1; family SLSP01; genus DSWT01. Next base: position 1,266 of record DAOUAQ010000051.1, read on the forward strand.
CTCCGTCACATCCACCACGTAGCCGATGACCAGATACGCCCCTGTCTCCCGCGCCAGCGCCGCCAGGCCGAGCGGGTCTTGCACATGCGGATCGTACTGCAACGCGCCCTCCGGCCAAACGATGAAGCGCGCGCCCTGCGCCGCCGCCTCGCGGGTCTGCTCGACCATGCGCGCGTGCAACTGCGCCACAAGCGTTGCTTTGTCCTGATTCGCGGAGATGATGGGCGAGGCCGCCGGCTGGATCGCCGCCACGCGCACGGTCGGGCCGTCCGGCGGCAGGAGGAGCGCCAGGCTCACCCCGATCCACACGGCCACGGTAACGCCCGCAATCGTCAGCCAACGGCGCACCAGATGCGGCGCGGGAGTGGGCATGTCGGCGTCACACGCCCAACGCCGATCCCACCAGCGCAGCGCGCCCAGGCTGAGCGCGTAGTTCACCAGGATGATGAGCGCGCTCACGCCGAAAATGCCGAAGATGCTCGCCGGTTGGATGAGCCAGGGCTGGCTGTGCAGCGTGTAGGCCACAAAGCCCCACGTCCCGGCGATGGGAATGAAGATGCGGATCATCTCGATGCCCACCCAGGCCACGACGCCCTGCGTCACGAACCAATCGAACCTGGTGCGAGCGTGAAAGCGGCGGGCGCCGCTGTCGGCCAACAACGAGATACCGGCAACAATCAGCGGCAGGTAGGCCATAAAATTTCCCGTTCCGCCGAAAACCGGCCCCAGATAACCCCACAACCACAGCCCGTTGAACGCCGCCGAGGCCACCGACGACAGTTTCGGCGGCATCACCCGGTACTGCGCGACGATGTAGGGCACGAAACTGATCCACACCAGGACCCACAGGTTGAACGGCGGGAAGGCCAGGATCAGCAATCCAGCGCTGATGGCCGATAGAACCAGCCCCAAGAGCACTCGTTGCCAGGTAGATGGTGTCCATTTCTTCATAAGACTCCCCCGATTTTTGAAAGATGGAAGATTATGTTGATGCGATATGTTACCAGAATAACATAATAGCTATGACTTGCCAAATCACGCCGATAGTGATAGTCTTTTAGATGAAGGGAAACTGATGACGCACGAGACGAAAGGGAGACTGTACAAACACCATCGCCCCACGATCGGGGTGCTGGCCGGCTGGCGCGTGTATACCGGCACGCTCGACACGTTCCTCGGTCCGGTCTATCAAGGGACGCGGGCCGCGGCGCGTGATTTGGATTGTAATCTCCTGCTTTCGTGCAGCGTGGACCTGGGCATCGGCCAGGAAAGTCCGCGCCCGGCCTGGGCCGTTCCCCTGCCCGACGTGGATTTCATCCCGGTTGGCCCGTGGAATGTGGATGGGCTGCTCATCGTGGGCCGGTTCTCCTCCGAACCCACGGCGAGTTATCTGCAACGCCTCAGCGCCGAAGAGTACCCCATCGTGTTCGTGGGCGCGGGGGAGAAGGGGCCGACGGTCATGGCCGACAACGAGGGCGGCATCCGCCAGGCGATGGCGCACCTGGTCGCGCACGGCCACCGGCGCATCGCCTTTATCGCCGGCTACCAGCGCGATACCGACGGCGACAGCGCGCGCCGCATCAACGCCTATCACGCCGCCGTCCGAGACTACGGCCTGGCGAGCGATCCCCGCCTGATTGCCTACGGCTCTCACAGCACCGGCGGCGGGCGGCAGGCCATGGAGCAGATTTTGACGTCCGGCGTCTCCTTCACCGCGTTGGTCGCCAGCAACGACCTCTCTGCGCTCGGCGCGATGCAGGTGCTCGACCGGAACGGCCTGAACGTGCCGCGCGACGTCGCCGTCATCGGCTTCGACGACCGGCTCGAAGCGACGGCGCACGTGCCGCCCCTCACCACCGTCCGCTACCCGGCCTTCGAAGAGGGCTACCAGGGCGTGCTGTTGGTGTTGGAGTACATCCAGGGACAGACACAAGGCCCCAAAGTCGTTCAGGTGCCCACGCAGTTGATCGTCCGCGAGTCGTGCGGCTGTTTGATCGGCGCCTCAACCACCGCCGCCATGGAAACGCCCCGCGCAACAGACGACGAGACTGGGGCGGCGCGTGTGACGGCATTGATGACGTCAACGATGGGCATCCACATGCAACGGCTGAACCTGGAGCAAGTGCAACGCCTGTGCCAACAATTGGTGGACGCTTTCGTGTTGAATCTGCAACAACGCGATAGCCTGGCTTTGCATTTGACTTTGCGGCAAGTTCTGCAACAGGTGATCGCCTTAGGCGGTAATCTCAACGCGTGGCAGACGGCCATTTCGTTGTTGCGGGACAATGTCCCCGTGCTGCCCGGCGCGGCTGCCGATCCTGACACCCGGCGCTATGCTGAGGAGATCCTGGACCGGGCGCGGCTCGTCATCGGCGAAGTAGCCCACGAACAGAATACGCGCCTTATGCTGCGGCAGATCGACGTCGCCGATCAGATGGGCCGGATGACGGCCCGCTTTTTCGCCGCGCAGGACGAAGCAGAGATCTTTGCCATCTTGCCGGACACGCTCCCGGCGATTGCTATCCGCCATGCCATGGTGGCCTTCTATGAAGCAGAAGGCGACGACCCCACCGCGTGGAGTGTGATCCAGGCGCCGGCGCTTACCGGTGAAGGCCAACGGCGCTTCCCTAGCCGGCAATTTCCACCGGCGGGGTTGTATCCCGACGACCAACCTTTCAGCCTGGCGCTCCTCCCTTTGCGGATTCAAGGCGGCGCAACCGGGTTTGTCGCCTTCGACGCCGGCAACCTGGAACCGTGCGCGCACATCGTCCGACAGTTGGCGGCGTCGCTGCGGGGCATTGGGCTGTACCGGCAAGCCGTCGAAGCGCAACGTCTGGCCGAAGAACGGCGGCAGATGGCCGAGGACGCCAACCGGCTGAAAAGCCGCTTCCTCTCGATGGTGAGCCACGAGTTGCGCACGCCGCTGAACCTCATCTCTGGCCTGAGCGACCTGCTGTTGCACGAATCAGAGCACGCCGCTGCGCCCGAGGGGAGCAGCCAACGCGAAGACCTGGAACGCATTTACATCAACGCGCAACAACTCGATGGTCTGATCCGCGATGTTTTGGACCTGACCCGCATCGAGGTGGGGCAGTTGCAGTTGAGCTACGCGCCGCTCGACCTGGCTGAAGTGTTGGAACCGGTTATTGTGATCGCCCGGCAGCTCACCCAAGACAAGGGGCTGGCGTGGCGCGCCGACATCCCCGCTACTCTGCCGCGCCTGTGGGGAGATCGCCTGCGCCTGCGCCAGGTGACGTTGAACCTGGTGAACAACGCCGTCAAGTTCACGTCCCAGGGCGAAGTGACCCTGCGTGTATCCGCAGATGGCGATACTGTGACCGTCGCCGTGCGCGACACCGGCCTGGGCATTGCGCCGGAGGAACAGGCTCTCATCTTCGATGAATTCCGGCAGTCGGAGCGCACCACCGCGCGCGGGTACGGCGGATTGGGGTTGGGGCTGGCAATCTGCAAGTTGCTGGTGGAGATGCACCACGGCAGCATCGGCGTTCAGTCCACCGGCGAGGAAGGCAGCGGCTCTGAATTCTATTTCACCTTGCCGGCGCTGAAGGATGCGCGCCTGACTGCTGCGCCCTGCGCTGCGGCGACGGCGCAACAGATCTGGCTGTTGGTCGAGGATGCCGTCCAGGGGCAGCGGCTGCGGGAACATCTCGCCCGCCGGGATACAGAGACCACCATTCGCGTGCTTGACGTGGAAGACGACTGGCGCGTGGCGTTGTCCGAAGGAACGCCGGATGCCGTGATTCTGGATCAAGCCGTCACGGCTGCGCGTGGGTGGGAAATTTTCCTTATGGTCAAGGAGAACCCGCAGACCCACAACATCCCGGTGTTGTTCTACGCGCTGGGCAAGCAAGACGATACCGGCGCGTTTTTGGACATTGATTTCCTCACCAAACCGGTCCGTAAAGCGCAACTGACCGAGGTATTGGTCAGCCAGGGCTTGTTGGAGCGTCCGACCGGCGCGGCGCAAGCCGGGATAATTCTGGTCGTGGAAGACGACGCCGGTATTTTGGATATGCACACGCGCCTCGTGCAGGCGCAAATGCCGCATTACAAGGTGTTGCAGGCCGCCAATGGCCTGGAAGCGCTGCGCATAATGGCTCAGGAGCGCCCCGACCTGGTCCTGTTGGACTTGATGATGCCGGAACTGGATGGTTTCGGCGTGTTGGAGGCAATGCGGGCTGAACCGGCGACCCGCAATATCCCCGTCGTTATCCTCACCGCGCAGGTCTTGACCCCAGAGGATATGGCGCGGCTCAATCGGGGCACGGTCAGTATCCTGGGGAAGGGATTGTTCAGCGCCGAAGAAACCTTACAGCACGTCGAAACCGTGTTGAGTCGCCGCCGCAGAGCTGTGTCTGAAGTTCAGCGGTTGGTTCACAAGGCGATGGCCTTCATCCACACCCACTATATGGACCCGCTCACGCGCGGGGAGATCGCCGATCACGTGGGCTTGAGCGAGCGCCATCTCACCCGCTGCTTCCAACAAGAAGTGGGCGTGACGCCGATGACATACCTCAATCGTTATCGCATCAAGCAGGCCAAAGTTTTGCTGGAAAGCAGCGCCCTGGGCATCACCGAGGTCGCTATGGCCGTTGGCTTTTCCAGCGGCGGCTATTTCACGCGGGTCTTCCATCAGGAAATGGGCATCTCACCGCGCGCTTATCAATGTGCGCCCTCCGCCAACGGAAAACTGTCCGAAAAATGCAAGAAGTCGTCCGAAAAGTGAAAGACTTTTTCCGCGTGAGGTGCTACAGTATAGTAAAATGTAAGATGTAAAACGTAAGTGCTGTTTACGAATTACGAATTACGAATTACGAATTACGAATTACGAATTACGAATTACGAATTACGAATTACGTTTCACGCTTTACGAGGACGGTATGTCTCCAGTCTTTTCACCTCTGATGGTCGTCGGCGATGACGCGAGTTTTTGTTATTTGATGCAGCGGTACGCCAAAAAGGCCGCTTATCCTGTGGTCACGGCGCATTTCGCTGAAGATGCTCTGGGTATGGCGCTGCATCAAACTCCGGTTGTCGTGATCGTCGAGCTGGATACGCCAGGGGAGAAGGGACTGCAAATCCTGAACGCGCTTAAAGCGCACCCCTTGACGCGCGCGATCCCCGTCATCCTCTGTTCGTGGACCGAGGAAGCCGCCCATTGCCTGGACGAAGGCGCGGCGGTTTACTTGCGCAAACCAATTCTCTACGACGATTTTCAGGCCGCCCTGACAGACGTGGGTGTGGACGTGAGCAGCGCCACATCCTCCGACGCCTATGCGCTGACCTGACTAACGACGACCAAACTATGCAAAGGAGCAGCACTTCATGCCCGTTTCTTATGTCAGCTACGATCTTCACGACGGCTATGTTCACCATTGGCTTGTCGTTGGCCCGCAGAGTATCCCCCTCGATCCGCTAAACGCGCCGCTGGATGGGGATGTCAAAGCGCAGATTGCGGAGCGCTATCACACTGTAGCATCCGGCGTCACGCGCCAGCCGGTGGAGCCGGGCGTGTTGGCGGAGGCAGATTTCACCCTCGGCGATTATACCGGGCGTTGGGCGTATACCAGGTGCAACGCGGACCATTTTGTGGACTGCACAGACTTCTACCTCACACCGCACTACGCGCGCGCCTGGGCCTATACGCAGATTGTCGTCCCCCAGGCCGGTCCCGTCACGCTGATTCTGACGACGCACGGCCCGGCGGATGTATGGGTCAACGACGCGCACTGTCATCGTGAGATGGCTTTCGGCTTCCATCAGGCGGCCTTCACGGCTAATCTGACAGAAGGCAGCAACGCCATCCTGGTGCGCTTTACGCAGGTTGGTGTGGGCGAGTGCCCACACACGATGGCGTTACAGGTCTGCAATGCGCCGGATGACGCCCGCGCGCAAATTCCCACCGTCATTGACGATGTGAACTACCGCAATCACCTGGAGCGTCTCTTCGACACCGCGTACCTCGACCGCGATGTGTTCGTCTGGGATGAGTTTGTCACCGTGCATTGGGCGGCAGGGGAGGGCGCTCCCGAAGATATGCTTATCCGCCTGCAAACGCCGGCCGGTCGCATCTACGCGGAATCGCTCGCCATCGCCGCGCCCGGCGACAAGTCGCCGCTCATCCAGACCCATCAAGCGCCCCAAGGCCCCCTGCGCGCTATCTTGATGCCGCCCATCAAGTCTTACTTCGACGAGAATGTACGCATACGCCGCACATTTTCGCTGTGGGGGATGGGCCTGGCGCAATATGCTGAATCGCCGGTGCGCACTTATGCGCAGCGACGCGCGGATGTCTTGCAACACGCGCTGCGCTGCGAAGGGACGCTTTTCGGCGAGAGCGCCAAGATGGCGTTGGGGATGTGGAAAGCCATTGAGCCGCCCACACTCCTCCAATCCATCGAGCGCGTCAACCGCCGCGAGATCGGCAGCGCCATGCACCTGCTTGGCTTATTAGGGATGCTGCGGCGTTGGGGCAACGCGCCGGATTTCCCGAAAACGGTCAAAGCGCCCCTCAAAGCCTGCCTTCTCAATTTCGCCTATGATGCGGGGGACACTATCCCGGAAAGCGAGCAGATTGTCCTGCACACATGCGAGATGCTGGCGGGGGAGTTGTATCCCAAACGGCGCTTCAAACACAGTGGGCAAACCGGGGAATGGCACGTCGCGCAGGGAAAGCGCAAGGTTCTTGCCTGGCTGCACGACCGGGCGATGGGTGGCTTTGCCGAATGGGATTCGAGCGGCGCGTTCGAGGCCGAATTGACGGCGCTGGCGCACCTGATGGACCTGGTGGAAAACGAAGCCGTCTGGCAGATGGCGACCGTCGTGCTGGACAAGCTGCTGTACACCATCGCCCTCAACAGCCATCGCGGGATGGTCGGCGGGACGCAGGGGAACGCGGACGCCGCCGGCATCTTGGGCGGGTGGATGGCGCCGCTAGGCAGCGTCACGTGGTTGTTGTGGGGCGTGGGGATCCTCAATCCCCACCTGCCGGCCGCCGTGAGCCTGGCGTGTATGGAGGATTACGAGCTGCCGCCGTTGTTTCAGGAGATTGCCGTCGCGCCGCCGGACGAACTGTGGAACCGCGAACAGCATCTCCTGCCTGCCGGGGACAATACGATCGAAAGCGCCGAGACGGCAATTAACCAATCTTCAATCCCCCAATCTTCAATCCCCCAATCTTCAATCCCCCAATCTTCAATCAACAAAGTCACCTACCGGACGCCGGATTACCTGCTCGG
>DAOUAQ010000052.1:0-10126 GCA_034433375.1 Anaerolineae bacterium
TTGTCCAGGTCGTCCTTGCTGAGCAGGAAACGCGAGTAGGGGCTGAGGATGATTTTCTGTTGGGTGACTTCCGGTGGATCGTCCAGATCGAGCCAGATGATTTGCGGGCGCGCGGTCATTACGGCACCCACTCGCTGTTCATCCAGCCGGAGGACACTTTCCAGGATATCCTGCTCGGTCTCTTCCAGCGCGCCGCTTTGCGTGCCCTGTTCGATGAGGATTTCGATTTCCTCCTGGGTGATCATTGGTTCAGTAGAGGGTTTGATTTTCAAGATTCGCAGCACAAAGTTGGTGGAGAGGCTGAGCCATTTGACCAATGGGGAGGCCAGCATCGACAGAAAATTCATCGGCGCTGCTACAATGACGGCAATTCGTTCCGCGTTGTTAAGCGCCAGCCTTTTTGGCACTAACTCGCCGATAATGAGCGACAAATAAGTGATGATGAGCACCACCATTGCCACACTGAGGGCTTCACTGTAGGGCTTTATTGAAGGAAACGTATCCAACCAGGCGGCAATTGTTCTCGCCAGCGTTGCGCCGCCGAACGCGCCGGACAAGATGCCGATCATCGTGATGCCGATTTGGACGGTTGCCAGGAATTTGTTGGGGTCGTCCGCGAGTTTCAACGTCAACCGGGCATAGCGGTTGCCCGTCTCTGCCAACTGTTGCAGGCGTGTCTTGCGGGCTGAGACGATGGCCATCTCTGACATCGAAAAAATACCGTTGGTAAGCAGTAAAAGAGCAATAATCAGAATCTCAAAAAACGGGTCGTTCATCACACTCCTGATTTTGTGTTGGTGTTCCATTGTGTTTCTGGGATGCGCACTATCATATCATAACATGCTATATTCGCATCCTTGTGAAATATGCCAGCGATCCGAAAACCGTGTCTTTGGTAGTAATGGATAGCTGGCTGATTATGTGTCATCACGCCACCCCAGAGGATGATCCGGCGTTGGCCGAAACTGCGCGCGAGGTCGAACACGTAGGGCAGCAGCCGTGATCCCAGGCCGCGATTCTGGTAGTCGTCGGTGATGGTTGGCCCGAAGCGGCAGTCGGTGACGGGATTCAGGGAGATGCCATAACTTTGGTAGCGCTTTACGTCGTCGGAGGTCAGGTCGAAACTTAGCTCGAATAGGGCGATGATGCGTTTGCTGTCGGTGGTGACCAGCCGCAGCTTGTCGTAGCACGCAATCGCCGCACATAACTCCTGCGCCATCGTTAGGTCGTAGCTGGCGAATGTGGCGAACGCGCGTGTCTGTGGCGATAGCCCGGCCAGGAATTCGGCGAGTGGCGTGGCGTCGTCTGGCAGAAGCGGGCGGAAGGCGAGTGTCTCGCCGGAGGATAGCGTGACTGTATGATAAAAGTCGTCAGGATGCGCGGCGACGTCAATTAGGGTGAGAGGGCGTGCCTGGTGCAGGTCGTTCATCTTCGATATGTGTTTTATCGTCCTACTGACCAGCTTAATACCATTTTGCGCTGCGCCTCCGTCTCTGGCGAGGGACTGCGGGCAAAAGGTGTGTTGGCCCGCAGATCACGAATGGTCTCCAGCGCCTCGGCGCCGTTCATCCCATGACGTACCAGATAGCAACCGACGACGGTTCCGGTTCGCCCCATGCCCGCCAGGCAATGTACGTAGACGCGGCGTGAGCGTCGCAGCGCATAATCCAGCGTGTTCAGGATGTTTACCATTTCGTCAGGGGATGGCGTGTCGAAATCGGAGATCGGTATGCGCTGATAGCGCGCTTTTCCTATCAGCTTGTCGGTGTAGGGCAACGCCTCGCCTGGCTCGGTCAAATCCACAAAGAGCTGGATGCCGGCCTGCAAGAGGCGCTCCAGCTTGTCGTTGGTGACATGCGCCCAGCGCGGCGCGGGATACGGCCCGGCGAGCAAAAAGCCGGGCTGTACCCAATAGGCTTCGGGGAATGGCGTTTCCACCTAACTCAACGAACTCTTGCTGCGCGTCTTCTGCAATTCGACCTGCGGCATCCGGCGGGCGAGCAAGTCCAGCGATAGTTCGATGGATTCGCGGGCCTCGTCGGGCGTCGTCGTGCCGATGGTGACCATGTCGCAGTCGCGGATGGTGTTCCACACGTAGGCGAAACCGACGATGGGCATGAGCCGCCCCGCTGCCAGCGGCTTGATCGTCATCACAGGCTTCTTGGCGTCCCGGATGATGCGCTGTACCCAGTCTACCTCCACCTGCATCAGGAATCCGGCGGCGTTGTAGATCTGGATGTAGGTCTCGACGTCGGCTTCCATTTTGTCGGCGTAGACGACCGTCTCTGGCATGTGGGTGGAAAGGCCGGGGATCATGCCGCGCTCACGGATCAGCGCCGTGTACTTGTCCAGGTCGCGGATGGTCTTGGTCATCCGGTCGGCCAGCGCGTCGGTGATGCCCTGGTGCGGCATACAGAACGTGGCGTGGTACTTCTCCTTGCACACGTCGAAGACGCGCTCCGGCTCGGATTCCGCCGGGCCGCCGGGCATGATGTCGAAGTGCGGCGTGACGATGCGCGTGATGGCTTTGCCGTTGCGCTGCTCGGCGTCTTGCAGCGCCGCTTCCAGCTTGTCGTTCGCCGGCCCCATCACCGCATCGACGCCGTATTCCAGAAACACGTCCAGGATCGCGGCAATGGTTTGCGGATTGTGGTGCGTTTGAATCCATTTGTCCTTCGCCAGACTGGTGTGCGACCAACCGAGAAACCAGTTGGTGCCGATCAACAACCGGGGCAACGAGACCCCTCCTACAGTAGTACGCGGAAAATCTGACATTATTGTACCCCCTTCAAATACCAGTTTATTTACGAAACAGCTACATCCAATGGTTCTAAAGTGATGATTTGCCCCTCGCGGCGGGCAATTTCTACAATGGCGCTATCACTGCCATCTTCAAATTGATGTTTGCCCACGGCGATTGGTTCAATCCGACTATCTATCCGAGCGGCCACTTTCCACAGCAGAGCTATGTCTTCACGCCGTGGCTGATCATCAAACTGTTCCGAGATGACGGCAAGGTCAATATCGCTCCAGGCATGGGGTTGATTGCGGGCGAACGAACCGAAAACCACACCGTACTGGGCAAAAATCCCCTGTTTTTTCAGGGCGCGTAAGTATCGACGGACGGATTGAATAACTGTTGCATCAACCATTCATAGACCTCCGTGGCTTGCTCCAAATAGTATCGTGCTGTCTTCGGCGAAGGTGGGACTTGCATCATGTCAGGATAACGTCCTTCAATGTTGAGGATATTCAGTTCGGCCAGAGTATCGATTTGAGTTTCGTTCCAGGATAATCCGGTCAATTCTGCCAGTCGGACGAGGTTGTGCAAGCGAGGCGCCAAATCCTGGGTGTGTTGACAAACTGCAGATTTTAGCAATTTTTCCAGGCTTAGATGAACGAAGAATAAGCCATGCCGGATTCTTCCCTGAGCGAGTAAATCTTGGGCGACCTGCCAATCTTCGACTGCACTTTGGTGCCAATACTCGATTTGCTTTTGTATATCAAGCATAATAATATCCTTGCCCTGGTCACAAAAGTGTTTCATTGTTCTATTTGTGACGGCGCTTATGGTTCAATTGTAACCTGTTTTCGTGATTGCGCGAGAGGGCTATGGGGCCTTCAACCCAAACATCCCAAATGGATCGGTGCGGCGCATCTCTTCATAGATCGAGACCATCGCCCTGGCTTTGAAGAGCTTACATTCAGATTGACCGATGGTACGGGTACGAACCAACCCACGCCGCAGCGCTTCCTCCCAAACCTTCACCCACGGATTGCCGGGAGCGCTGCCGTAACCGATACTCCACCGATCCCGCGGATAATCCCGCAAAACATCGTCGGGAACGTTGAAATATCTGGTGATTTCTTCCGGGATTGGCACACTTTCGGCCAAATGCATACTGGAACAGCGCCCTATGTCCACGCCCAGCAACAAGGCCCAGCCGTCAATCTCAAGCAGATGTTTGTAATTCTGGCAGTGCAGATGCGCGTCACGCCCCCAGGCACAGCCCCGGAAGAAGTTCGTGCCACAGACGACGTCAGGACGCCGGCGGAAGGTGTCCGCAACCGCCCCCAATCCGGTTTTCTCGTCAGAATTGGGATCGAGGATGCGGACTTTCCAGGTGATGCCGCGCGCCTGTTCTTCGTCCGTGAGTGGAATTGGCGGGCTGACGGGATAAGCCGACATCACCAGCGCGCCTTCCGCACCGACGACCTGCATCAGCGCCTCGATGACTGCCGTTGCGCCGCCTTCCACCCAGCCAAAGCTGCTGAGGGAACTGTGGACTTCCACGGCATCACCGCGCCGCAGACCAAGTTCCCGCAGCCCTGCTTCGATGTCTTTCTGCGTCACCACGCTATCCATGCGTGAATTCGTCCTCCAGCAGGCTCATCATCACGAAGTCGTGATAGGCGTGATCGTAGAAGTAGCCGTCGCGCTGGACGCCCTCACGTTTGAAGCCGATTTTCTCGTAGAAGCGCAGCGCCCTTTCGTTGAAGCCCACAACGCCGATAGCGACTCGGTGGAAGTTCAAGTAGCCAAAGGCGTAGTCGAGCAGCAGCCGAATCGCCTCTGCGCCGTAACCTTTGCCCCAGGCATCCTTTTCGCCGATGATGATGCTCAAATCCGTCGTCCGCCACGCGGGGAACATCCGCAGCAATCCCACCTCGCCAATCGGCGCGTCGTTTTCGCGTAGTGCGACGATGAACCACACGCGATCCTCGTCGTTTTGAGTTTTTTCGAAGAAGCGCTCGGCCCCGGCCGGCGTCATCGGCGCGACTTCGCCGGTGAGCCGGCGGATTTCCGGGTCGTTCGCCCACTTACGGATGCAGGCCAGGTCATCATGCTCGACTGGACGCAGGTAAACACGATCTCCGATCAGGAATTTCACTGGCGTCATTGATATAACTCCTTGGACCACGCTGGTTCGTTCAGCGCGTCGGTCGAATCTACAAACTGATCCACTGCTCCCAGGTGTTCCGGCAGCGCGCGGACTTCCTCGCTCGTAATCGCCGCGCGGATGGCCTTCACAAAGCGTTCGGCCTGGATGACGAAGAAAGGCCGCTCGTAGAATTGCGTTACCTTTGTGGACAGCGGTTCAGTGATCCTCAAATCATTGTGCATCCCGGCGACGAATTCGTAGGCCGTGGTCAGATGTTTCTCCCGTTCTTGCCACGAACGGGATTCAGATACACGCAGGAAGACCGGCAGTAGGGTATTGGCGCAATCCAGCCGCGCGAAGGCCGTGCCGAACCATTTGATGTAGGGCGTGTAGGTCCGCTCCATCAGGAAGCACAACCGCATCAGATCGCGCACCAGTCGCGCCGCCACCAACCGTGACCCCAACTCGTCATCCACCTGCCCGCAACGTCCCATAAACGGCTCTTCCTGGGAGATGCGCTGCCACTGCGCCGCCAGCATGTAGAGCCAGACATCGTGCGGATAGTAGCGCAACTTGGCGCGGAGGGGTTCGAGTTCCCCCAGACCATCGTGGAATACGCGCCCTGCCGTGAACATAAGTAGCCGATATTCAGGAATGCTCAACCAGTCCGCCGCACGGATGTCGCCGGTGGGGTCGAAGGTCAGAAGCGATTGAGCGAATCCCCGTACCGTCAGAATCAGCACACGATGACGCATCAGGCCATCTTCGTGGTATTCAAAGCTGGTTGGACAGCCGCGAATCTCAGCCGGAAGTGCCTGGGATAAGATTTGGTCGATCTGCTCGTGATCACGCGCGTGGTCATCCTCGGACAAGAACAGCATCGCGCGCGGACCCCAATCGTGATCCCTGGACTGTGCTGTGTCGAAGCCCAGCACTTCGGATCCCACCCCGATCAGCGCCGCCGAGTGGGGCAGGTCGGGGAAATGTTTGTCCAGAATCGGCTTGACGGCTTCTTCGTAGAAAATCTCGCTGAGGTCCAGCCCCTTGATAAATGGACGTTCCATCACGCTTTGTCGACCTTGACCTCGTAGTGCTGCGAGCGCGCGTCGAAGCGTGACAGCACCGCCCGCGCTTTCGGCGGCACCACGGCGACCTCGTAATCCTCGCCCGCAAAAGCGCGCACGGCGTCAAGGGAGTCGAACCACATGATTGTCACGAATTCCACCTCGTCTCCGAGATCGCACCGGAGCAAATGGATGCCCCGGTATCCGGCAATCTGCCGCTCCGCAATGCCGACGAAAATTTCTTCTTTGAGCAACGCCTCGTAGACGTCGGCGTTTACCGGCGTCGTCCATCCGTGCCAGATTCGACTGATCATCTTTGTTCCTCCTACGAAAATGTCAACGGATTCAACGAATGAAACGGATTGAAAAAATCCGTTAAAATCCGTTCAATCCGTTGACACCTTGACCGCCGCGAAGAAGTTCACGATATTGCCGTCGGGATCGCGGAACCAGACCGAACGCAGGCCCCACGGCTGCGTGGTGGGTGGTTTGACAATGGGGACGTCCATCGCCAGCAGACGCGCGTATTCCGCATCGACATCCTCCACCTCGAATTCGAGCACGTTGCTGCCGTTCCCTGCGCCTTGCATCGAGCCGGGGGCCATCTGTTCCATACCGTCCAGGTGGAAAAACGTCAGTGGCACGCCCACAGGTTCGAAGGCCACGAAGGTGTCGCTGGCCTCTGTCTGAACCTGGAACACGTTCTGGTAGAAATCGTGTAGTTTGCGCACATCTTGTGTGATGAGGCAGATGCTCCTGAATCGTCTTTTCATCGTTTCCCTTTCGCTGACAATGAAATGTGAGGCAAACTGTCAGTTTGCCTCTGCACAAGCTGACAGCTTGTGCTACATTCTTCCCTGCTCGATCAACTTGCCGATAGCCAACTTTGGCCTATCAGTAGTAGACCTGTCGCAGCAGCACTTCCCCCGCCGGCGAAAACGTTTGCCCCTCGCGTTCGAGCAGCACGCGCTTCATCGCCGCGCCGCCCTGGTAGCCGCCCAGAGAGCCGTCGGCGCGGATGGCGCGGTGGCACGGGATGAGGATCGGGAACGGGTTCTGCGCCAGCGCGTTCCCGACGGCACGCGCGCCGCCCGGAACGCCCACATACGCGGCGATCCGGCTGTAGGTGCTTACCCAGCCGCGTGGAATCCGGTGTTCAGCCCGTAAGACGCGCTGCTGAAAAGTCGAACATTTCTCCATCGCCACCCAGGTCAATTCAAAGTCGAGCGCCTCGCCTTCGAGAAACCGCTGCATCCGTTCCCCCAGATCGACCATACTGGGATTGACGCCGGGTTGAGCATCGCTCCACACTGCGCGCATGCGCTCTTCGGCCAAAGCCTGGGCGTTGGAAAGGAAGACCCGCTGGATGCGCGGGCCGGCCTCGGTCTCTTGCCAGACGAGGCTAAACGGCCCGAAAAGGGAAGGGTGGGTGGCGTAAAGAAATCCTGTCATTCTGATCACCCCGCTGCCTGCATTTCCAACACCGGCGCCGGCGCCACTTTGATCGACAGCGCGAACGGCACGGACAGCATGATCACGCCCGCTGCGCCCCAGCAGAGCTTCTCGTAGCCGATCAGGCCCAGCAGCGTCCCCGCCAGCAGCGACATCGTCACCGAGGTGATGTGGTTGATGCTGACCCCGGCGGACAGCGTCGGCCCCAATTCGTCCGGCGGCGCGATGCGGTTGACGTAGGTCGAAAGCCCGATGCTCAGCGTGACCAGGAGGTTGATTCCGATCAGCATCCCGCACAGGAACCAGACGTTGTGTACGGTGGCGTAGCCGACGAAGCACAGCGCCAGCAGGACGTAGCTGATCGTCAGTGTGAACCGCTCGCCGATGAGGTCCAACAGCCGCCCGATGGTCGGCGCGAGGGCGAAGTTGACGATCCCACTCGTCACCAACAGCAGGCTGATCTGTCGCGCGTTGAGGCCGTAGCTTTGCACCAGCACCAGCGTGCCGAACGCGCCGAAGACCTGCGTGCGCGATCCCTCGAAGAACGTGAGCACGTAATAGAGCCAGTAACGCTTTTTCAGGAGAATGCGCGGTTGCGCCTTCTTCTGCTCGCCGATGTCGCGGGGAATCCGCGCCACGAGCAGCCCGCCGAGCGCGATCAGCATACCGCCCACGATGAAAAACGCGCGCAGGGGCAGCGCCTTCGCCAGCAGCGCTGTCAGCCCCATCCCCACGATGGACGCCAGCGCGGCTATCGAAGATAGGAATCCCATCACGCGCCCGGAGTGGGCTTTCTCGGTCAGCGCGAAACCCAGCGTGCTTTGCAGCGGCAGCCAGTTGTGAAAGCCGAGACTGGCGAGCACGGCCACGCCTAACAAGGCCACATACGATTGCACCGCCGCGTGCAAACAGTAGCCCACGCCCATCAACAGCAGCGAGTAGGCCGCGCGGCGCGACAGCGGAATGCGTGTGATGAGCGCGGCGATGAACACCAGGATCAGCCCTGGGATTTCACGGGTACCCGCCATCCACAAGACCTGCTTGCCGCTCAGTCCGAGGTCGTTGACGAAGAAGTTGGTGCTTGCCGCGTTCAACAATCCCTGGCCCAGGCTGATGGAGAACACGGTGAACGCCAGCACGAGCACATACGTGCTCCACATAGAGGTTGCTGCTTTGAATCGGTCGCGGATGGAGGTTGCCATAGTTGTCCTTAAATGAACCCCGAATCTTCACGGCTGTATCGGCGATGAGTGATAGCAGAAATTTCCACCCAGGCTCGGAGCGGATCGTCAGATCCGCGGTTTTTGCGCGCTACGCCGGGATCTGGCGATCTCTGGCAAGCATAACTAGAAATGTGACTACGCCAGTCGTTTATGCCTGCTTGCCGATCAGTTGCGGGCGTTCTACCGGTCCGAAACTCACATTCGATGTGAACTGATACGTCAGTTGATCCCCGTCGAACGTGCAGGTGATGGTGGGGCAGAACGGCGTCTCGTAGAAGCAGAGTTTGATCATGTACGTTTTCTCGTCGGTCCACGCCGCGCTGGCGGCGACCCGCCGTGGAGCGTTGTCATCGAACGCCGTCATCCCCGTAACCCACGCGCCGTGCCCGCACGCGATGGTGTGCGTGCGGCGCGCGTCGCGGATGGTGATGGCGCCAGCGTCCCCCGCGAAATCGAGTTTGACACTCTTGATCCGCTGATCGTTCTTCTCGAAGACGAAGCGTTTCCCGGAGACCTGTGCCGCAACCGGCGATGCGGGTTGTCCTGGTTGCGCTTTCATCATCAGGGACGCGAGTTTATGCTCCAGGGCTGCCTGCGCTTCCTGATCGGCCGGCAGCGAAGTGGGCTGCATCGCCGGCAGCAGTTGCGTCCAGACGAGCGTCATCACGGCCTGCATGTCGCTCACCCCGCTGGTGATGGCGACCACGGCATCCTGGTCGGGCATGACGATGCAGTACTGTCCGAACGCGCCATCGCCGCGATAGACGTTCTGCGGCTGGCAGCGCCAGAACTGGTAGCCGTACCCCTGCGCCCAGTCGGGGCCGGGGTTGGGCGCGTTGTCGACCTGCCACCGGGTAGCTTCTTCGACCCACGCTTCCGGCAGCAATTGCGCGCCGTTCCAGCGGCCCTTTTGCAGGTACAACTGCCCGAACTTGGCGATGTCCTCCGTCTTCACGTTCAACCCGAAGCCGCCGAGGTTGACGCCCCGTGGGCACGTGCCCCACGTCGCGCCCTCGATGCCCAACGGCGCGAAGATGCGCTCTCCCAGGTAATCCAGGATCGTCTTGCCGGTCAGCTTTTGCGCGATGGCGGAGAGGATGTAGGTCGCGCCGGTGTTGTAGAGGAAGTGCGTGCCCGGCTTGTACTTCACCGGCAACGCCAGAAACGCCTTGACCCAATTGCCGTCCCGCCGCTTGAACAGATAGCCGGTGGTATCTTCCGCGTGCCCGGTACACATTGCCAGTAGATGGCGGACGCGCATTGCCGCCAGATTGCGACTCACTTTTTTCGGCGCGTCTTCCGGGAAGAACGACAGCACCGGATCGTCCACCGACAGAAGACCGTCTGTCACGGCCAATCCGACGGCAGTCGACGTGAAGCTCTTGCTCAACGAGAAGAGCACGTGCGGGATTTCCGGCGCGTAGGGCGACCACCACCCTTGCGCGACGACGGCCCCGTGGCGCAGCAGCATCAAGCTGTGCAGGCTGTCGATGTCCCTGTCTGC
>DAOUAQ010000053.1:0-19175 GCA_034433375.1 Anaerolineae bacterium
CGCCATTGGTAAACCGTAATGTAAGCGTGTAATCTGCATCGGGTTTAACGGATTCGACTCTCGGATTCATAATCGCCTCCTTATCGCAAAGGGTCAATCCTGAAAACAGTCTCACCCTCGCTGGCTAATTCCCAATCTGCCATCAACTCATCTCTACTATGGCGTCGGCAACTCAGCGATGCGGCAAGTTGCCTATCAAACGGCTGCGGCTACTTTGTATCCATAGCTAAACACCGGCACTTCAACCCGTTTGACTGGCTGGAAACGCTGTTTGGCGAACTTCATAATTTCATCGGCAATCTCCGGCGCATAAGTCCTTTCCCCACACGCGGTACAGACCTCCGCCGGAACATCCCGGATCACAAACAAATGCTCCTCGTGTTCATAAACAAAGGTTACTTTCTTTGAGACAATCTTTCCACCACAAAATACGCAACGCATCTTACCTCCTTATCCTACAATCAATCCATTCAGCAGGATCGGGTTCATAAGCAGTGATAATAACAACTTTAGGCGGCATAGAAACCTGAACGTGTAAACTGCGGCGGCGGCATGTTTGCCCATAGAGCAGACAACTCGGTGAATATTTATCATCAGGATATTCTTCAATGATAACGCCGTTATCAATTGCTTCTTCAACCTCATAACGTTCGATGTCTCTTTCGATCATCCTTTTGATGGCATGATCCGAGATACGATACTCGCCGTCTCTGACTTTTTTCTGAACTACGCCTATGTCCATCTTTAGATGCATATAGACCTCTTCACACTCAGTATAACATAGTTTACCATATCACGGTATCAAAAAACGAACTCATCCCACCCCCTCATACCCATACTTCGCCAGCAGTGCCCCCGCATGCCGCCGCCACTCCGCAATCAACTGCTGCATCAGCCCGTGTAACTCATCCACCGGGCGCGCCAACGTCTGCGTGAGCGTCTCGAAGACGCGCACCGGAAAGTCCTCCGGGCGCGGCGGAAGCCAGCCATGCGCGAGCTTGAGCGCGATGGACTGCGCCCAAAACGCTTCGGCGAACCACAGCAGGTCGTCGCCACGCAGGTCAATGCCATAGAGCGCAAGCGTCCGAGACAGCAAGTCGCCGTCCAATTCAACGCCGCCGCCGTCCCTGCTGAAGGCAACGAAGGTAAAGGCGCACATCGAGAGGGCATTGCCCAGCACGCCGAACATCTCGCGCTTGAGCATCTCCGCGACAACCCGTTCAAAGAGCGCCTGTGTTTCGGCGGGACTGAGGCCCGGCTTGAGGTCGCCCGGCACTTTGTAGATTTGCCCGGAATAGTGGCTGAAGAAGCGCGAGAACGGCATCAGGAAGGTCCACAGCGCGTTAGCGTGACCGGGATTGCCCAGCGTGCTCTTTCCCGACGTGAAAACGACATCGCGCAGCGCCGGATACATATCCACGAGCGCCTGCGGCCCGTCACCGAGCGCACGCAGCGCCGGCGACGTCGTCCCCGCCCGCAGTGCCTCTGCGATGCGCGCCGCCAGATCGAGATTGCCGAAATACGGGCCGGTGCGCACGAAGTCCGGGACATCCTCCGGCGGGACGATGCCCTGCGCCAGCCCCTCGAACAGCGCCGCCATCCCCACGCCCACGTCGATGATGTCGCAACCCAGTTGCTCGAGGGGGACGACGAGGCGGCGATCCACCTCATCCAGCAAACGCAGTTTTGCGTCGAGAGAATCATTCGCGGCCTGCAAATCGAGCATTGCAAACAGCGCGTAGGTCGGTTCGAAGTCATCCAGGTACATATCCCGCCCGCCGGGAGCGTAGTCCACATCCACCCAATGGTAGTGACGGCAGTTCACCTGGCACCAGTGGCAGCCGGTCTGCCCGGCGCGGGTCGCCCGCAATACCTTGCGCTCGCCCAAATCGGCCAGCTTGTAGCCAAGACGCTGCGCGTTGCGTGCAGGTAACGTGGGGTTTTTACCACTGCCGGTGTTGTAGAGCTTCGGAATCGTGCCGCCATCCCGCTGCGTAAAGCGTGCACAACAGCTTTCGACACGCGGACGAATAGCGCCGCGCATGTCGCGGAAGGCTTCCACGCGCGGGCCAAACCACGCTTCCGGCGTCACCGGCTCGGCGCGCAGCACCAAGCCGGCCGCATGATGGGCGAAGACGTAGCCCGCCCCACCCCGTCCAGCGTGATAGAGACCCTCTACGGCGAGGTTCGCAGCCCGAAATCCATACCGCGCCGCCTCGCCGAGTGTGAACACACTGCCGCTCTCCTGCCGCCCGCCAAGCTCACGTTCCAACAGCCAGTAGAAGGCGCTGCGCTGACCTGTCGGCAACTCAGCAGCAGATTTCCACGCAACAGTAAGCTGTGGCGCGCGCCCGGAAATGACGAGGTAACTGGTAACTGGTAATTGGGGATTGGGGATCAAGGACTCGTCATTCGTAATTCGTAATTCGTAATTCGCCGATTCGCTCATTCGCTGGTTCGCCGATGCAAACACGATCGCATCCAGCCCCAGGTTGAACAGTTCCGCGAACCCGCGCCCGCCGACGAAGCTGTAATGCGGCAGGCCGGTCAACGGCGAGACGTAGCCCAGCGTGGTCTTGTTCCCCGCCAGGAAAGGCATTGGCCCGCGCGCGATGACCAGCGCACCGGGGTCTTCCCGCAGAACAAACTGGCACAGTGATTCACCGCCCAACAGCGTGTAATCGTCGCGCGGATCGTGATACACGCTCCCGGCGCGCAGCGTGCGCGAATGGTAGCGCTGCCGCTCTGCATCGATCACCAACACCCTCACCATAGCCTGACTCATATCCCCCTCCAGAAAAACCACGCATCTGCACCAATCTTCACGAATAGTATACTGGGCAGAAGCATATTGCAATTTTGGTACACGGATGAACACGGAAAACACGGATTTCTTTCCTTAAAAAATCCGTAGAATCCGTGAAATCCGTGTACGATTCTTCGATTCGTGATTGCAAGATCATCTTGACTACTACAGAATTCGTGAAGATTCGGGGTAAAACGACTTTCTCAATGCTACTCTCCACCCTGCCCTTCCCGACGGCCTTTGCGTGGGCGGTAGGCCGGATCATTGCCCACGTAGCCGCCCGCTTCCGTCGGCGCGTAGACGCGGATGGCGCTCTCGCCGCCCATCGGGCACTGGTACTCGCAGATGCCGCAGCCGATGCACAACTCTTTCACGATGTAGGGCCGCTGGATGGTGATCAGCTCAGAACGCGCGTCGAAAACCTGTACCGTCTCAAGCCAAATCGCCTTGTGTTGGACCGGGCAGGCTTCCTCGCAGACGATACAGGGGATGTTGTACGCCCACGGCAGACAGCGGTTCTGGTCAATGCGCGCCAGGCCGATGGGTGTGTACCGCTTTTGCTCTAATGGCAGCGGCGGGATCGCCCCCGTGGGACAGACTTCGCCGCAGGCCGCGCAACTGTAATCGCAGTAGCCGAGCCGGGGGACGAGGCGGGGGGTAAGCACGTTCTGCACACCGGCCGCGAAGAGCGTTGGCTGCAAGCCTTGCGTGGGGCAAACACGCACGCACTCGCCGCAGCGCACGCACAATGCCTCAAAATCGGTCAGCGTGGCGCCGGGCGGACGCACCAGGTTGGCAGGCTGCCGCTGCGTGATCGGCTCGACACCGGCCAGCGCCACGCCGACCGCCGCCGCGCCCACACTCGCCAGCAGCGCGCGGCGCGAGGGGTCGTAGGGCTGGCTTTTCACCGGCGGCCACGCCGGCGCGATCCAGCGGAAGGCCACGCCCTCGCGCGAGCAGTCCACGATGCAGTCGAAGCAGACGATGCACTCGGCGGGGTCGCTGCGGTAGCCGTCGGCGGGGTCAATCGCGCCGGTGGGACACTGCCCGTTGCACAAGGCGCAGGCCGCGCACGTCGTCCCCACATCACGCCGCACCAGCGACAGCTTGGAGAGCAGCGCCAGCAGCCCGCCCAGAGGACACAGGTAACGACACCAGAAACGTTCCGCCCACCAGTTTAGCCCAACAATGGCGAGGAAGAACAGGAACACCGGCACGGCCAACGCGAAGACGGAAACCACGTCCCGGAAAAGAGGATAGACGACGTTGTTGTGGAGCGCGTCGAGCACATCCCACAGGAACGGAAAACGGTAGAGAAAAGCTTCGGACTTGTAGATCGCCACGCGCAGCGCCGGCCAGACTGCCGTGCTCAACGTGCGCGTCATAATCGTGATAGGGTCGAGGAAAAGTAGTGATTGGTTACCCAACAGCGCCGCTACAAGCATGACGACGAGCAGCAGGTATTTGATCGCCCGCCACTTTTCCGGTGGTCCCTTGCGCCGCGCGGCGCGCTTGACGCGGCGCGGCGTGAACCATTCCAGCACCGTCCCCAAAGGACACAGCCAGCCACACCAGACCCGCCCGAAGAGCAGTGTGAGCAGCAAGGTCAATCCGGCGTAACCCAATCCCGCGATCACCATGCGCCCGGCCAGCATCGCCGTGAGCGCCACAAGCGGGTCGAGGCGATAGAAGAGGTCGGCCCAGGCGCGATTGGGACTCATGAAGGTGGCGAAGATGAAGAGATAGAGAAAGAGCAAGAACGAGAGGATTTGCGCGCCCTGACGCAGTCGCCGCCAGGTTTGCGGGCGCATACGGATGCCTCGTTTATTGATTTTCAACGGAACGCACCTCAATACGAACTTGGGTAAACCCCAACGAACGCAGGAAGTTCTCCAGATAGATGACGCCGGTTTCCTCAGCCTTGTCGAGAATGTCCCGTTCCAACGCCCAACTCACCAACTGTTTCTCGGCCAGACGGCGCGCGGCGGTCTCCAGGTCAGGGTCGGGACGGCGCAGAATCCCCGTTTCGCGCTCGTAAACAAACGTCTTCTCGTTGTCAATGCGGCTGTAGAGAATCTCCGGCGGCGGCAGGAAGATCAACACCGTCGCGCCAATCACCACAATGTCATCCTCGGTCACTTTTGCCAAATCGAAGCCGGCCACCACCTCACCTTCGGCGATCAACATCAGGCGGTCGCGGGAAAGGCGCTCTAGCAGGCCCGACGGCTCGTCCTCGATCCGCACGATGTCGCGCATGGTGTACTGGACGCTTTCCAGCCGCCCGAAGGCGTTGATGCCGGTGATGACGGCGATCGGTGTGGGGGTAGGCGTAGACGTTGGCAGCGGCGTGGGCGTCGGCGAGGGTGTCCGCGTCGGCGGCGGGGTTACTGTGGGCGTCGGGGTTGGCGTGGGAGGGAGCGTCGGCTGCGCGCGCGTCGGCGTGGGGAGAGGGGCGGTCGGCGTGGGGGCGTTCTTCGCCGCAGACGCCTGTTGCAGCAGCGTGACCGCGCCGACGATACCCAACGTCAGACACACGACAACGATCACCAGCGCGCCAAGCTGCCAGACCGGCCATCCCCGAATTTCACGTCGCAGCAGTTCCATACAACCTCCGAAATAGTCGAAAGTCCAAAGTCCAAAGTCGAAAGTCCGGAAAAAATCCGTTCAATCCGTTCAATCCGTTGACAAAAACTCCGTTGACAACAACACCACGCGGAAGCCGACGAACCAGTTGCCGTTTTCAGGCGTGAGATGGTTGCGACAGGCGCAGCGCGCGGCATCATGCGGGTAGTTGAACGAGCCGCCACGCAGCACACGGCGCATGTTGGCGCCGGCCTCCAAATCCTCACGGCCATCGGCGGGATCGTAGGGATATTTGTACAACGGTTCAAGGTCGCCGCCGCCCCACAGACTGCGCGTCCACTCCCAGACATTGCCGGCCACGTCCAGCACGCCGTAGGGACTCGCTCCCATCGGGTAGGCGGTCACCGGCGTTGTCGCGTCCTTGCGCGCTTCCTTCGTGTTGCAGCGTTTGCCATCCCAAAGATTGCCCCACGGATAGACGCGCCCGTCTGCGCCGCGCGCGCCCTTCTCCCACTCGGCTTCGCTGGGCAGGCCGTAGGGTTTCTTCGTTACCGAAGCGAGCCAGCGACAGTAAGCGAGCGCGTCGTACCAGGAGACGTTGACGACGGGATGGTTGGCCTTCGTCTCGGGAAAGACGCCGCCCTCCCAGTGCGTTGGAGAATGGTAGCCTGTCGCTTGCACGAAAGCCAGATATTGCTGATTCGTCACCGGCGTCTTCGCTATATAGTACGCGGGGAGCGTCAACGTGTGTTGCGGCTGTTCGTCAGTCCTGAAAAACTCAGAACGGCGGGGGTCACTGCCCATCAAGAACGCGCCCTCAGGGATGAGAATGACCTCTGGCTCAAACGGTTGTTTTGTCGCCGGAAGTGCCGCCGGCTCAATCACCGCCCGCACTGCCGGTGCAAGCGGCGGGAGATCGCGTCCAGGTGTGATGGCCGGCCTGACAGTCGCGGCGGGACGGGCGACGGTGTCCCAGGGCACATCAGGGCGCAACTCACGCCCCACTTCAAGCAATCGGTCAATCTGATTGCGGCGGTCAAGATACAGCAGCAGATTCCGCGTTTTGCTGTCCTTTTCTTCACCGGGCAACAGCTCATCATCCACGCCCAGGTGGAAACACAGCGTCCGCAGCCCTTCGAGATCAAAACGCTTCACCAACAGCTTATGCAAAACGGGCAGTCGTTCATCCTGCTCAATATCCGGGTAGTCCACTATCCGTCCCCCCAAACATACCAATAAATCAAATGCGTTACACTCGATATTATACAATGTTATAACAAGAAACCAAATTATTTCTTACCGCTTCCCAACGTTATGACGCATTGCGGCAAAAATAACACGGCGGGGCGGGAGCGCCAAACGGGGCTGTGCGGTTTTACCTTGATGCGTTATGACCCGGGGTTGACTTCATCTGTAACCACATTATAACGAGAGCGTAAAACGTCATACTTACATACGCGGTAAGTGCTGTGGGAAAAAATACGGAGGAAAGAATGAGCACTGAAGTAGCAAGGCTGCATGTAACTCGGGTCAACGACAAGGGTGAAAGTGTGTGGGGCGTGGTGGAGAACGACAGCGTGTACCGGCTGGAGGGCAATCCCTTCACCGGTGGCGCGCGCGGCGCGCACATCGGGACCCTGGCAACAGTCACACTGCTCCCGCCGGTCTGCCCTACCAAAATCGTTTGTGTGGGGCGCAACTACGTCGCGCACGCTGCGGAGCACGGCGTCGAAGTGCCCACCGAACCGCTGCTCTTTCTCAAGCCGCCGAGCAGCGTCATCGGGGCAGGCGCGAGCATCGTGGTACCGTCGCTTTCGCAGCGTGTGGAGCACGAGGCCGAGCTTGCGGTAGTCATCGGCAAGCGCTGCCGCAACGTCACGCCGGAAGAGGCATGGGATTACGTACTCGGCGTCACGTGCGGCAACGACGTCACCGCGCGCGACTTGCAGCGCAAAGATGGGCAGTGGACGCGGGGTAAAGGCTTCGACACGTTCTGCCCCATCGGGCCGTGGATCGTGACCGGGTTGCGCGAGGCCGACATCGCGGATCTCGGCGTCGTCTGCCGCGTCAACGGCGCAGTGCGACAGGAGGGGCGCACGAGCCAGATGGTATTCTCGCCAGCCATGCTCATCGCCTACGCGGCCAGCGTGATGACATTGGAACCCGGCGACGTTTTTCTCACCGGCACGCCATCCGGGGTTGGGCTGTTAACATCCGGCGATGTGGTAGAGGTAGAAATCGAGAGCATCGGCACATTGCGTAACCCCGTCGCGTAAATAAACCACGCGCTCCGCTTCAACAGCGGAGCGCGTGCATCAAATGGCGATAGTGACCCCGTCACGGACGCGGCGGTACGTTAGGCGTCGGTGTCAGCGGCGGCGGCACGGTGGGCGGGCGCGGCGGAACATTCGTCGGCACGGGCGTTGGCGTATTGGTGGGCGTGGGCAGAGGCGTTGCCGTCGGCAAGGGAGTAGGTGTAAGCGTCATTGTCGGCGTCGCTGAAGGTGTCGGGGTAGGACTTTTTGTCGGCAATGGAGTAGCCGTCGGTGTTGCGGTAAATGTTGGAGTAGGCACCGGGGTGTCGGTCGGTGTGACAGACGGCGTCGGCGTCACAGTAGGCGTCACCGTAATAAGTGGACGCGGCGTGTCAGTCGGCGGGGGAACGGGTGTATCGGTCGGTGTAAACGTCGGCGTCGGGGTCGCGGAGGGACGCTCCGGCGCGGACAACGTCGGCGTGGGTGTAGGTGTCGGCGTGGGTGTAGGCGTTGGTGTGGGCGACGGGAAGAATTCCAGAGGGGGCACCGGCTCCGACGGCTCGTTCTCTGTGGGTGGATTCAGCAGTTCTTCCGGCGGCACATACGGCTCTACCTCTTGAATCAACGGTTCGACAATGTACTCCGCAGAGGAGGTCTGGTACGCCAAATCCGGATCTATATCAGGGCGCATAATCCCTTCGACATCCCAAAAAGCGCTTGGACGCAGAGCGATAGAGGCCGTTAGAAAAAGGCACGTGAAGCTCACGAGCAGAATAGCGGCAACAAGGAGCACGTCGGCAAGTACGCGACGCACATCCTGGCGATCCAGCGCTCTTATGCCCGCCATGCTGTCACCATCACCCTCCATCAAACGCCGATGCGCTTGACGTCGTGTTCACGCATGGCGGGAAGCACCAAAGTGAATGTGCTGCCGCCGCCCACCTCACTAATCACCTGAATATACCCCCCATGCGCTTCAACAATAGCCTTGGTTACGTAAAGCCCCAAACCCAGACCGCGCACATTATCGTCGCGGCTCTGCATGACGCGATGAAAACGGCTAAAAAGGCGTCTTTGGTCCTCAACGGATATACCGACGCCAGTATCCGTCACCTCGAAGGAAACCCGATCATAACTGGAAGATAAATGCATACTCACCGTCCCACCGGAGTCCGTATATTGGTAGGCATTGCGCACCAGGTTAATCAAAGCCCAGCGCAGGCGCGCAACATCGGCATTGACCAACGGTATGTCTGGCTCCATCTCCAGGGTAAAGGCGAGGGATTTCTCCTCCATCTGCGGACGCCATTCTTTGTAGATTTCGTCTACCAGAGCAGACAAAGACAGGGGTTCCTGACGCAGACCGAGCCGCCCACCGGACTCGACTTCGGAAAAGTCAAGCAGGGCGTTGATCATAAAGACCAGATTATCGGTCTGCCGACTTATCCTATCCAGAAAACCATGCTGAGTTTGGGATAACGTCGAACCAGCCGTCGCCAACAACAGAGCCGTGTAGCCTTTAATGGCCGTGAGTGGCGTGCGCAACTCGTGAGAGACGTGAGCCACGAAGGCATCTTTCAGTTGTTCGGCCTCAACCTCAACGGTGACGTCGCGCAAGACGATCACCGTACCCAGGTTTTCGTTTTCATCAGTGGCGACGCTGGCCGAGTGAGCAGTGTACACCTTGTTGGCGACCTGGAAACGCCGTCTTTCCAACAGCCAGGGATTGAGCCGGGCGTTGACATCGCCATCCTTATCCGCTACGGGGAGTTCGCGCATCGGACCAGACAGGAAGTGTAAGGCCATATCCTCAAGCATGGACTCCGCGGCCTTATTCAGAGAGGTGATGTTGCCCTCGGTGTCTTCCAGCAGCACCCCATCACCAATACTGGATAGGATGGAGCGCATTCGAGTAGCGGTCTCTTTTTGCACTTGCAGCGCGGCCTGCAACGCGACGGTTCGCTCGCCCAGGCGCTCTGTCATTTGGTCGAAAGTCGTCGCCAGCGCCCCAATCTCATCCGCGCGACGGATGCCGGTGCGCTGTTGCAGGTTGCCTTCGGCGACAGCCTGGGACGTTTTCACCAGCGTATCCAAAGGCGTAGTAATGCGCCGCGCCACGCCAACGCCCAGGAGAATAACGGCTGCCATAGCCGCTGTAAAAATCAAGATGTAGGTATTCCGGCTGGCAGTATTTGTGTCAATGATGAAGTTAGAGGGTAACACTACGGCAAAAATGGTCAAGCGATCTCTGGCGACAATTAGAGGACCGCGAGATAGACGGTAGGCGCGTTGATTGATTGTGACATTCTCAATCCGGGTCTTCGCCTCCGACTCGTAAACCTGAGTGTACAAATCGGGCGAGATAGAGATTACGCTCAAGAGGGTCGTCTTTTCATCTTCCGTCAGACCTGAGGTAAGCGTTGTCGCAACGGCTTGACCTTCTGGCATATAAACAATAATATCAGCCATTGAGGAGGATTTTAGATTGGGTAGGAGCATATCCAACGCGGTCCCAATCAAGAGCACGCCGAGAAATTCACCGTCAGGGCCGGCCGGGAGCGGCACCGCGGTGAAGTAATAATAACGCCCATCCACCGGATGTAAGCCGACGGCGCGGCGTGGCGATGCCGAGGGAGAGGCTTCTGCCAACAACTCACGAATCGGCCACAGATAGGTCGCGTCGAAGTCCAGACTGATCGGCTCAATTTTGTCACCTTGACGCAACATATTGAGTACAGTATCGCCAGCGGAGTCAACAACGATCAAAACACCGGAGTTTTGCGTACTGGCAAACGGCACCACCAACTGCGCAAACGTTTCATAATCGTGATCCACCAGCGCCTGCGCTACCCCGCGCGTCGCCCCCAGAATCGTGGCGGATTCCATATGATCAATCTCAACGCGCGCGAAACCGTTCAAAACGGCGCGGCCGGCTTCCAGCAGATGATTGTCCAACCGTTCATCGAGCGAGCCAGCCACCAGGGTAAGGACGACATAAATGCCGATGACCGCAACCACAAGCGTCAAGAAGAGGTAAGGAACAATGATCTTCCAGCGAATATTGGAAGAGCGCAGCCACAACGATGACAACATACTCTTCCAGCCGCTTCTCGATTGTTGATCCTGCATATACGATGGTCTCCAGTATCTATCTAGCGTTCAGCGACAGTCCAATTAAACCTTGTGCGCCGCCACCTATCTAACCTTCTTCAGTATAACGCAGCTTTGCCAGTAAGTCAAAACAATTATGCCCATAAACATTGCGGCAAAGCAAAGGTACAGTAACAGACGTGTTACAGGAAAAGAAACACCGGCCTGACAAGATCAGGCCGGCGCATACTATAAACACGCACTGTTCTCTAAAACAGATGCAACCAGTCTGTGCCGGTGATGACAGAACAGGCCAGGATCAGGAATATAATCAGCAAAATAACGCCGCATCCTATGCCTGTACACGAACACCCCCGTCCAAAGCCAAAGCGATCCTGCAGCCAGTCGAAAATGGCATTCAGAAACGCTAATTGTAAAAGCCCAGCCAGACAACCCGGACGCCGATCCATTATGAGTGCCCTCCTTTTGCAATGTGCTATCTCTATTACGAGATTACATGGCAATGGTTGCAGAATAAAGCGTTAAACGTGAACGGTAAGAAGACCGATACATCTTACGTTTTGCGCGAGCTAGATCTCCGGCGCATCGTCAAATGGATAATACTCTGTGCCCTGGGCCGCCGCCCGTATGGCGGGATCTTCTGAGTAATGGCCGCGCCGTTCGGGGGGGAGCAGGTCGGCGATGTGCCGCATGATATCGTGGCCGATGTGTTCCAGGTATTCACGGCGCTCGCGGCCCCGACCGGACGCCGCAAAAGGACCAAACGGTTGACCGATGCGCACCGTCACGCGCGCCCGTTTGCCCTTGCCGAGTTTCGGTAAGACGTCAATGAAACCATCCAACCCGATGGGCAGGATTCGCGCGCCTGTCTTCGCCGCGATCCAGGCCACCCCGGGGCGCGGCGGACGCAGCACCGCCGCCGCACTGGTCCCTTCAGGGAAGACGCCGATGACGCCATTCTGCTCTAGCACCGCCGCCGAGGCGCGAAAGGCCAACGTCGAACCGGTGCCGCGAAAAACCGGGTAGTATCCCCACAATTCGCGGATCCAACTGAGCGCAGGCGGCGCGTTGGGGGTGCGAAAGCCGCCCAAAAACTCTATCGGCCAGGGCGTAATACGCACCATCGCCATAGGATCAACAAAGCTGAAATGGTTGGCAACGACTAACAACGGGCCGCTCTGCGGGAAATTCTCCGCACCCAAGATGTGGAAGTCGGTCAACAGGGCAAATACCAACTGCGCAGCACGCCGCACAAGACCGCGTATGAGGCGCCGTCGGGGATACTTGAAATTTTCGGCCATTTCAGGCACCTCCACGCTCATGCTATGTTGTCACACACCGGCAGGTTCGCCGAGCGCCGGCATCGCGGCGCGCACCTTGTGACGTCTGCGCCACAATCTCGCCAATCCCAGGCGCCAGCGCAGCTTCCACCACGTCCATACAGCGGCGCGGCGTTCTGCCGGAAGAATCGTGTGCGGCGAATACCACGCACGCACATACAGCCCGACAAGCACGGGAATTTCGTCCTCTGCGGGGGGCAACAAATCATCGTCACGCCGGAACTGCGCCACCTCCAGGATGCGCGCGGTGAGGTTCGTGGCGAACTCATACACCGTGTCACCCTCGTGCGCTTCAACTTGCAGCCGCCGTCCGGCCCGACGCAGGCGGTTGTAGAGCATGGACGTCATCGTCTCAGGGGAACGCCGGAGCAGCAGCAAGGCGCTGTCAACCCCACTCACGCCCAAAACGAGCACGACAACGGCGAACAATCCGATGATGACCCACTGCCACAACAGCATACCAGTCCATGACGGTTTTTCAGCAGGGGGAACAAGCGGCGTCAACGGTTGCCGGTTAATCTCCGGCAGAGTCAGCGTATCATCGTTTTCGCGTGGACGGGTGATCGGCGCAATCCCGCCGGTCGGCTCGAATTCTATCCAGCCAAAGGTGGGGAAATAGACTTCGACCCAGGCATGGGCGTCGGCTTCAGTCACGATGTACCGCGCGCTACTCATATCGTAGCGTCCATTGGCATATCCCACGACCATCCGCGCCGGCAAGCCCGCTGCCCGCGCCAGCACGACCATGGCAGTCGCATAATAGTCGCAATAGCCCTTCTGCAAGTCAAAGAGGAAATAATCCGCGATGTCCGCCCGCGCCGGGGGCTTGGGAACGTCCAGCGTATAAGGGAACTGGCGCAAATAATTCTCAAGCGCCGTTGCCCGATCATACGGTGTGGGCTGCGTCGCGGTGAGATCGCGCGCCAGAGCACGGACGCGCTCCGGCGTACTGTCCGGCAATTGCAAATAGCGCTCCAGTATCCATTCTGGATAATCGGCGCTATCGGCTCGCAAAGCCTCTACAGTGTACACGGGTAGCCGTGAGTCAGCGCGATAGATGCGCTCCTTCGTCGTCGCCGCGAAAAGCTCATCGGGTGGACGCCAGGCGACCTCAAAATCCTGATCGAGTGAGATCAGCTGACCATCCACGTAGACCACATTGCCTAGCTCGCCGATGATGCGCACTTCCTGGCGCAGGACGCGCGTGTTAGGCGCTTCGGCCTCGATGAGCAATTCACCGGCCTTGTATTCGGCAAGTTCCATAGCACTCGTAGACCACCCCTGCCCGAAATACCGGTCGTAGGTCAGACTTCGCCAGTAGTGACGCGGGATGGTGATGTCCATCATCCCGTAGTCCATGTAAGGTTCGTAGGATAGCGGCGGAATTTCCCCGGTGCTGACGACAAAAGCCACCAGCCGCGAGAGTTCAGGCCCGGAACCGATGAGGTGGCGGCGCGGTAAATCGGTGCTGCGCTGCAGGAGTTGAATCGGGCGCGCGGGTTGGGGGGCGGGACGTTGTTCAACGCCGAGGGATTTAGCGATTTCCTCGGACTGGGATGGCGTTTCCTCTTCGCTCGCGGTCAACTGGTCAATCCAGTCCGCCAGTTTGCGATAGGAAAACGTCGGAAGTACGGCTGAGGCCAACACCAGAGCCAGGGATACCGACACGGCGACCATCGCCAATTCGCTCCACAAATCACGTGAGAAATCAATGTCAGCGATTGTCCAGCGCGACTCACGTTCCTGATGCCCCGTCAGCGCGATCAGAACCAGCAACACACCCAAAAAGGGCAGTAAAATCCCCGACGCCATATACGTATACGCCAGGAGGAACGAGAGGAGGAATCCGGTGGGCAACAGCCCCACCACGGTTTGGCGTTTGTGGCTTACCTTCCAACCGGCCCAGATCGCGCAAAGCCACACCACGAATCCCCAGACCAACGCGGTCGCCACGGGATCAAATGTCCCACCGCCGGAGAGAATCGCCGATACCCAGGCGTAGGCGCGCGAGAGCAACGTGCTCATACCGGTCCACAAGACGCCATAGGCATTGGGAATAGCCAGCCAATCCACCGAACGAACCGGCGTCAGTTGGAACGCGCGAGCCTCAAAGGAGTACGAGGCCAGATAGAGCAGCCTTTCCCATATCCAGGCGAAAACTTGACCGACGAGGGCAAAAGCAGCGCGCACAATGGCAACCATTTCGTCGCTCAAACGCCCCACCCGCATCATCACAAACTCTGCGCCGAACACCAGGCTGAACAAAGTCGCCAACCAGCCGCGAATGGGTAGTAAGCCTAAAAGCCAGCCTGTGGTCATCGCCATAAAAACGATCAGGAAGATGAAGTCAAACTCCAGGCTGTCCACCATCTCGACCAATCCGCCCGCGAAGATGCCCAGCGCGACCAAGAGCAAAAACCACACCAGCAGGCCCTTCGGCCCAATCCAGGCCACCACTCGCGTCATCAAACCGGCATGATTGTTAGTAGTTGTTGCGCGCGCGTACATTACGTCAGTGACCTCCAGGGCACATCCGCAACGCGATACGTCGGTACAGCGCGTCCCGTCCCCAACACTCGCCATCCCCAGTGCCCCTGTTGACCGGGACGCATTTCGGGCCGATCCAGAATGTCTTTCGTGATGCGATAATGGGCAACACCCAAACCCAATAAGGCCGCTTCGGCGAGGAGGGTGTTGCCGACGCCACCGAAAGACACAGGATCCAACAACAAAACGGTCGGCACCGCGCCGCGCCGGACCAATGGCACCAGCGACTCCACCCACTCTGTACTGACCGAGGGCGTGATGATGACGATACTGGTATGCTGGCCCAGGCTCGGCTGCAAGCGCGCCATCACTTCCGCCAGCGGACGCGATCCACGGGAGATCATCGCCAAAGAGCGCAAAATCTCCCAACGCCGGCCCTCGCCCTGCTCTGGCGGCAGCCAGACCAACTCCTCGCCATAGGCCACCAGTCCCACCGAATGACGCAACCGGATGCCCTGATCGGCCAACGATGCCGCCAACACAATGCCATGTTCATCGGTCGAATTTTCATTGGCGCCGGCCTGCACGTGAACATCCATGTCCAAAAGGATCCACCAGTCGCCCGAGGGCGTGCCGTCGAAGAGGCGCACGTACAAATCGTCGCGGCGCGCTGTGGTGCGCCAGTGAATCCAGCGGCGACTGTCGCCGGAGACGTACTCGCGCACGGTAGAGGCGCTTACCGTGCGATCAATCGCGTTGGGCCGAGGCCGCCCATCACCAGAACGCCCACCGGGAGCAATCTGAATGTTCGGCAAGGGGATAATGGGCGGCAACACCAGCAGGGGTAAGGCTGCGGGATAAGTCAGCGAGACAGAGTAAAACCCGAAAGGATCGCCGGTATGCAGATCGGTCGGCCCCAAGACGAAGAGGCCACGACGGTTGCAGATCGCTTCCGTGTGCCAGCGCAGAGAATCCCGGCCCGGCAGGCCTGTCCCGCGACTGGCGCGATAGTCGGGCAGCGTTGATTGATCGTTCACCTCAACCCAAACGCCCGGCGCCCAGCCGTCGTTGCGCAAGGTGAACCGCTCCACCAGCCGGTCGCCCACCTGCGCCCAGCCAAAGCGCATCTCGCGCGTAAGGTCAAGCCCCCGCGCCAGAGAGCGCGACCAGAAGTATCCCACGATCAACGCGCCGCCTAGCCCCACATACAACACCCGCCAGCCGCGATAGGGTGTGATCAGATCGGTGATCACTGCCGCGAGCACCAGCACAGGCAGCAGCCACGAATTCAGCCTGATTTTGGGTTTGGCGTTTACGGTCATACGCTCAACTCACCGGGCTGTCCCTTGCGCCGGTTTGGTCTCTGGGACAGGGACACCCTCCAGAATAGCCGACACCACATCCTCCGGCGCCACGTTGCGCAGGCGGGCGCTCGGACTCATGATCAAACGGTGCGCCAGAACCGCCGGCGCAATGGCCTTGATGTCGTCGGGCAGCACGAAATCGCGGGCGTAGAGCGCCGCACGCGCCTGCCCCACTCGGTAGAGCGTGAGGCTACCACGCGGGCTGGCGCCGAGGAAAATATCGCCGTGCTGGCGCGTGTGTTGGACCAACCGCACAATGTACTCCTTGACGGCCGGCGCAACGTAGATGGATTTGATGGCTTCCTGCGCTGCGAGCAAATCCTCAGCGGCCGCAACCGGCCGCAAATCTTCCACCGGATGGTGGAACTGCTGGCGATCCAAAACCTCGATTTCGTCTTTCAACGTCGGATACCCCAGGTTGACGCGCATCAGGAAACGATCCAACTGCGCTTCCGGCAGGGAGAACGTGCCTTCGTATTCCACCGGGTTTTGCGTCGCCATGACCATAAAGGGCTTGGGGAGGAAGTGCGTCACCCCGTCAACCGTAATCTGGCGCTCTTCCATAGCCTCCAGCAGCGCGGCCTGCGTCTTGGGTGTCGCCCGGTTGATCTCATCAATCAGCACAATCTGCGCCATAAGTGGGCCGGGCTGGAAGACGAACTCCCGTGTGGCCTGGTTGAAAATGGACACGCCAGTCACGTCGCTAGGGAGCATGTCTGGTGTGAACTGCAAACGCCCAAACGAGCAGCCGAGAGAAAGCGCCAGACTCCGCGCCAACATCGTTTTCCCCACACCGGGCACGTCCTCAATCAATAAGTGTCCCTGGCTCAACAAACCGACGACAGCCAGTTCCACCACTGCGCGCTTGCCGACAATGACGCGCTCTATGTTGTCAATCACCCGCCGAGCAAAGTCTTGTACACTCGCCATATCGCACCCTCCAGAACGAAATTAGCAGCCAACCGACTCTGAAATTATATCACATCTAAACGAATCACACAAAAACTGTAACCGCCAGCCAGGTATGCATCCAAAGATAGCCGGCCCGCGTGGAATCTATCAACGATGATAGGGGTAAACCAGAAGTTTGTCATCTATCGAAAGATAGATTACCAGGTTGACCTTCGCAAGGCAATGGTGTTGCGTTCCGGCTATTTCCAGGGTATCATTCCATTAGCTGCAATGATGAGAGATGCAATGGATTTACTCTGGACTGTGTACCCGCTACCCGATGGCGCAGTCAGTCTTGCGCGGCTGCCGGGTGTGCCAGAATCTGGGCCTGGACACACTGCCTTATTCGCCGCCGCGCGAAACGTCCGCGCGACGCGCGCCTTCGTCGCCGGGCCGGGCATGACGGCGACGGCGCTGTGGGCCGCCCGCGCGGGCACAGCCGTGACCTGCTGGACGGAGAACGCCGCCGAGGGGGAGTCGCTGCGCGCTTCTTTCGCTCACAACCGGCTGCCTGCGCCGCGCGCCTTCGTGCAAGCAGATTTCGCCGGGCTGGAACCGGCGACTTGCGAGGCGGCGCTGATCCACCTGCCGCGCGGCAAAGATGCGCAGGCCGAAATGCTGCGGCTGGCGGCAGCGATGTTGCAGCCTGGCGGACGGCTGGCCTTCGTCGGCGCGACGGACGAAGGGGTGAAAAGCGCGCTAGAGGAGGCCCGAACAATCTGCGGCCGGGCCGGTATCGTCGTTCGCAAGGGCGGCTACCACGCGGGATTGGCGCAGCGTCCAGACGGCGACTTGTCCCTCCCGGAAATTCACCGCACCGAGCAGAATATCGTAGTGGACGGCGTACCGACACGGCTGGTGAGTTACGCCGGCGCTTTCGCGGCAGCACGACTCGACGATGGCGCGGCGGCGCTCATCGCCGGGATGCGCCTCACATCCGGCGCGCGCGTCCTCGATCTGGGATGCGGCACGGGATTGGTGGGGCTGGCGGCGTTGCGTCGGGGGACGTATGTCACCCTGACCGACGTTTCGGCGCGCGCGGTCGTCTCGGCGCGGGAGACGCTCGCGGTCAACGGTTATCCCGATGCCGCCGTCGCCCACGCTTGCGGCGCGGCAACCTTGGAGACGGCCACGCTCGATGTCGTTGTCGCCAATCCGCCGTTCCACCAGGGGCGCGACATTCACTTCGAGGCCGCCAGGATGTTCATCCAGGAGGCGGCCCGTGTCCTCAAGGCTGGCGGGGTGCTGTATCTGGTCGCCAATGCCTTTCTCGATTATGGAGCGTGGCTGCGGGGACAATTCAACACGGTGCAGATCGTGTGGGAAGACAGACGTTTTCGCGTCTGGGAAGGCAGGAAGTAACGGTCGAGGCAGCGAGGCGCGATGGAGAGTCGTGGTTACGGTCATAGAAAGCCAAACGGGGCAGCCGCAAGCCGCCCCGTTTGATGTGATGGAGAGATGCGCTATTCGCGCGCGCCCAACTGCCGGTCCAGCATAAACAGGATGTTCGGATGACCGCCGGCCATCTTGAATTGATCAACAATCGTGCGGGCGTGGTCTTCTTCCTCGACCTGCTCCTTGATGTACCACTGGAGGAAGACCTGCGAAGCGTAATCTTTCTCCGCGACTGCGACTTCGTATAAGGCGTGGATCAAGCTCGTGACCTTCTGCTCGTGAGCGTAGACCTCTTCGGCCAACCCCAAGAGAGAGCCAAACTCAACCGGAGGCTGCTGGATCGCCTCCAAGACGACCCGCCCATCCCGCTCGACGATGTAGTGGTAGAACTTCATCGCGTGTTCCAGCTCTTCCTCGCACTGCTCGCGCAGCCAGTGCGCGTAGCCGGGCATGTCCACCGAATCACAATACGCCGCCATCGCCAGGTAAAGGTATGCTGAGTAGCTCTCCGCCTGAATTTGCTTGTTGATGGCATTTTCCATATTCTTGCTCAGTTCCATAGGTTTGCTCCTTTCATAAGAGATATGCAGTTTTACGACCAATTTCCACGCGCGAGGCGTTCTGGTAGCTGATCTACAACTTCTTGCAGCACTAATTCGACATCAAAACCGCTTTCTTGGGTTGTTGCTTCTTCACTACAACTCCTAGTTTAATCGCATGTGAGGCAAAAGTCAAAAAAGTGTAGTAGTCAAGATGATCTTGCAATCACCAATCGAAGAATCGTACACGGATTTCACGGATTCTACGGATTTTTTCTTAAAGAAATCCGTGTTTTCCGTGTTCATCCGTGTACCAAAAGTGCAATATGCTTCTGCTCAGTATA
>DAOUAQ010000054.1:0-5403 GCA_034433375.1 Anaerolineae bacterium
CAGCGCCTTGCCTTTGATGTCCCACAGCGCCTCGTCAATGGTGCTCATCCCGC
Source organism: Anaerolineae bacterium (assembly GCA_034433375.1). Taxonomy (GTDB): domain Bacteria; phylum Chloroflexota; class Anaerolineae; order B4-G1; family SLSP01; genus DSWT01. The sequence continues at coordinate 54 of DAOUAQ010000054.1, forward strand.
CGTAGACAATCGGCCCGCCGCCCTGCGCCCAGAAAGTGCGCCGGTAAAGCGCGTCCCACAACGCCTCAATGCGCATCGGATCCGCGCCCAACACGTAGCCTGCGAGCATATCCTTGAGCATCCCGATAGCCGCCTGCCGGCCGGCGCCGTAAGCCAGCGGGAACTCGCCCAGGCCGTCAACGCCCGCATCCGTCACCAATCGTAGAATGATCGGTGGTTTCCAGGGGTGGAAATCCACATCGTAAATATCCGCAGCGACGATTTTCATACGCACTACGCTCCTGTTTGATAAGCCTTGTCTGAAAAGCCTAACCGTGTATGATAACATAAATTCAGAGTTTTGGGTTTTGCAAAACGGAGGACACCTGTGAAAAAGACTGATCGTCAGCAAATTTTCAATTTCCCTGCCCTGGGCACAGAGGTTTTGTTTGGCTTCGGTGTGCTGGAACGGCTGCCGGAAAAAGTCGCCGCACTGGGCGGCCAGCGCGTGTTGATCGTCACCGACAAAGGCGTGCGCGCTTCTGGCGTGGTGGAGCAGGTCATGGGGACGCTGACTCGGGCGCAGATCCCCGCCGTGGTGTTCGACGAAGTCCCGCAGGATTCTGGTTCAATGACGGTGGAGCGCGCTGTGGGCGCGCTACGCGCCGGGGGTTGCGATCTGGTCGTGGGCGTGGGCGGCGGCAGCGCGCTGGATGCGGGCAAGGCGGTGGCCTTCAGCGCGACCAATCCGCCGCCAGTCACGCAGTACGCCGGGCTGAACAAGCTCAAGCAGCCCGGTTTGCCGGTCATCGCCATCCCCACGACGGCGGGGACGGGCAGCGAGGTCAGCTATTGGTCGGTGATGACGGACGACGAAAGCCACGTCAAAATCGGCATCGGCGGGGCGCTGGTGTTCCCGCGCGTGGCGCTGGCCGATCCCGCGCTCACCCTCAGCCTGCCGTCGTTCCTCACGGCAACCACAGGGATGGACGCGCTCACCCACGCGATTGAGTCCTACACCAACCTGTCGTACCAACCCATTTCGGCGGCGCTGACCTACCGGGCGATAGAACTGATCGGCGCTACGCTCGTGCGCGCGGTACAGGACGGCGCGGACCGCGAGGCGCGCTACGCGATGCTCCTGGGCAGCCTGCTCGCCGGGATGGGGATGAATCCCACGCGGCTCGGCATTGTCCACGCGCTGGCAATGCCCTTGGGCAGTTGGCAGCTCAAAATCGCGCACGGGACGGGGAATGCGGTGCTCCTGCCGCACGTGATGGCGTTCAACCAGCAGGGCGACCCCACGCTCTACGCCGACGTCGCGCACGCGCTGGGCGTCGGCGTGGCAGATCCGGTCGCTGCCAGCGAGGCCGCCATCGCACGCGTGCGCGCCATCAACGCAGAGATCGGCATCCCGCGCGGGTTGGGCGCGTTGGGGCTGACAGAGGCGCTGATTCCGCAGGTGTGCGCGGAGGCCATGAAGAGTGGCAACATCGCCGTGAATCCGCGGCCATGCACGCAGGCAGACCTTGAGGCGATTTGCAAAGCAGCTCTATAACTCAACGGATCGAACAGACTCCATAGAGGCGCTAGATGCACACATTCATTCTGGAAAATCAAACCCTACGTTTGGACTTTGACTGCGCGAGCGGCGCATTGGTGGGCCTGACCGCTGTACAGACCGGCTGGCGCATCCTGGATCGCCCTGAGCTAGGGCTGTCATTCCGCCTGCTCGTCCCGCAGCGGCGGGATGTCGGCGGGCCGTTCAGCGATGCGTCGGCAGTCCCGCAAGGACGGCGCAACAACACGGTCTGCGGCGAAAAGCAGCCGCTCACCGCGTTGGAGGTCGCCGCCGACGGGCGCGCGGCAACCTTCGTGTGGGACGGCGTCACATCGGAATTGGGCGAGAAGCTGGACATCAAGCTAACGTTGACTGTCACCCTCACGGAGCGGCAGACGGTCTACGCGCTGACGGTAGAAAACCGTTCGCCCTACATCATCGAAAACGTCTATTGCCCCTACCTCGGCGATGTAGCGCATCCGCCGGGCGACGAATGGTTCAAGACCTTCATCTACCAGTACGCGACGGCGGCGGAATGGGCGTTGTGGCCCACGTATCAGAACATGCGCGGCTACTTCGGCGTGGATTATCCCACGCAGTTCAGCGGGTGGAGCGCCGGCGTCGGCGCGCCGATGGCGCCCTATTTTCTGCTGCGCAGCGCCGAGCAGGGACTCTACGCCGGGGTGAACGCGCCAAGCAGCGAGTTAGTGGCCTGGCACACCGAGCTGCGCCCCGGCTACGGCAGCTCCATTGATGCGCGCGTCGCGCCGGAGGCGGCCACGCGCTGCGCCGCCGTCCACGTCCCCTACATCCAGCCCGGCGAGACGCGCGCCCTCACCCCCATCGCGTTGGAAGCCTATCAAGGCGGCTGGCAGGCCGGTGTGGACATCTACAAGGCGTGGCGCAGCGCGTGGATGACGACACCCCCGCTCCCGGCGTGGGCGCGCGAGCCGCACGCCTGGCAGCAAATCCACATCAATTCGCCGGAGGACGAGCTGCGCATCCCCTTCCGCGAGCTGGTGAAAGTGGGTGAAGAATGTGCGCGGCACGGCGTCAAGGCCATCCAACTGACCGGCTGGAACGCTGGCGGGCAAGATCAGGGCAATCCCTCCCACGATCCCGACCCGCGCCTGGGCACATTCGAGGAACTGAAAGACGCCATCGCCCAGATTCAGGCGCTCGGCGTCAAGGTGGTGCTCTTCGCCAAGTTCACCTGGGCCGACCGCGCCACCGACCGTTTCCGCACGGAACTGATCCGCCACGCGATCAAAGACCCGTACGGCGATTATTACCACTACGGCGGCTACCAGTACCAGACCGCCACGCAACTGCTCGACATCAACACCAAGCGGTTAATCCCGATGTGCTTCCTGGACGAAGCGTACCTGCGCCTGTGCGAGGCAGAGTTCACCAAGATGCTCGACCTGGGCGCGGACGGCATTCTCTTCGACGAGTGCCTGCACCACAGCCCGGCGCTGCTGTGCTTCGACGAGGGCCACGGACACCGCTACGGCGCGCCCGTCTACGCCAACGACCGCTTGCTGATCCAGCGGTTCGCGGCGCTGGCGCGCGAGCGCAACCCGGAGTTCCTCTTCGCCGCCGAGGCCGCCTACGATTGGGAGTTCGAGGCGTACCACCTCTCGTACCACCGCAGCGAAAACAAGCAACACATACCGCTCTCGCGCTATATGTTGCCCCACGTGCCGTTAGCAACGGCCATCACGGGCTTCAACGACCGCAACATGGTCAACCAGTGCCTGCTCTACCGCTACGCCATCAGCTACGAGCCGTACAACTTCAAGGGTCATCTGGACGATTACCCGCTGACGATGGCCTACGGCAAGCAGATGGACGCGCTGCGCACCGAGTTGCGCGCCTACTTCTGGGACGGCGAATTCCGCCACGAAATCGGCGCGAGTGTGACTGCCGATGACAAGCCCCATCATCCCTACGCCGTCTTCGTCAACCGCGAGACCGGCGCGCGCGGGGTCGCAATCGCCAATTATAACGGAGAGCGTACAATTACCGTGCAGGTGACGTTGGATGACGGCGCGCCGTTGGCCCGCTATCGTCTGGTGGATGATCCCATCTGGCGCGACGCGGACAACGGCATCACTATCCCGCCCTGTTCGGCGGCGGTCGTGATTTGACATAACATTTCAGGAACAAAGTGTAGCGCAAGCTGTTAGCTTGCGAGAACAGCAAACTGATAGTTTGCGCTACAAACGTCATTTCCAGGAGGGATACAATGAACGAGGTACAAAGAATCCGCGAAACGTTCGAGAAAGGCCACGGCATCTTCCGCATGGCGCCGATCTTCGTGCCGCGCCGGTTCAACCAGGCCGGGATGCGGCTGCGGTTGCACCCCGATGACTACTACGCGCTCGGTATGCAACGCGGCGCGTTCAAGGAGCGCTGGTTCTCGTCCGTCATCGCGGCGCTGAACGGCCCACTGGCCCCGCCGGATGAAGGTATGAGCTACGTCGCGCCGACTGACAACATCGCGGATAAGTTTTTATTCCGCGATGCAGTGGACGAGCTAGGCGCGGACCTCATCGGCACGGAGCTAAAGGCCAAATATGGCACATGGCCGATGTACGCCAAGTTCTTCGACTACCGGCAGCCGCTCTTCCATCACCTGCACCTCAACGACGAGGCCGCCGGGCGCATCGGCTACAGCGGCAAGCCGGAAGCCTACTACTTCCCGCCGCAGCTCAACAGTTATCTGGGCGAGTTCCCGGTAACGTACTTCGGTTTCGATCCCGACGTGACAAAAGAGCAAGTGCGCCAACGGTTACTTGATTACGAAAAAGGCGACACCCGCATCACCGAACTCTCGCGCGCGTACCGCATCGCGTTGGGGACGGGGTGGTACACGCCGCCGGGCGTCGTCCACGCGCCGGGATCAGTGCTCACCTACGAGCCGCAGTGGAACAGCGACGTCAACTCGATCTACGAGAACGTCGTCTCCGGCGAGGTGTATCCCTACGAGTTCCTGGTGGAAAGCGTGCCGGACGATCACAAGCGCAACGTGGATTACGTGATGAGTCTGATGGACTGGGAGAAGAACGTTGATCCGCACTACAAAAAGCACTACTATCGCCCGCCTATCGTGTGCCCGCACAGCGACGAGCGACACACGGAAAAGTGGATCACCTACGCCAACGACTACTTCGGCGCGAAAGAACTCACGGTGCTGCCGGGTCAGACAGTGGTCGTGAAAGACCCGGTGGCCTACGGCTGTATCCTCATCCAGGGACACGGGACGTTCGGCGTCTACGCTGCGGAAGCCGCCATCATGCTACGCTACGGCCAACTCAGCGCCGATGAGTACTTCGTCAGCGAGGCCGCCGCGCGCGAGGGCGTCACGGTCGTCAATCACAGCCGGTGGGAGCCGCTCGTCATCCTCAAGCACTTCGGGCCGAATCACCCGGAGATGCCGAGGGCAATCTAAAACGTAACCCGCAAAACGTAAGGGATGACATAAGGAGATCAATTCTATGCCTAACATCATCAACATCGGCATTCTCGGTTTCGCCCACGGCCACGTGAACGCCTACTGCAACCGCTGGCGCGAGCGTCCCGAAATGGGCGTGCGCGTCGTCGCCGGATGGGATCACGATGCGGCGCGGCTGGAGAAGAACTGCGTTGAGTATGGTCTGCGCGCCTACGCCGACGCCGATGCACTGCTGGCGGCCCCTGATGTGCAAGCGGTGATCGTCTCCGCCGAAACGTCGTTGCACGCGGATTTGGTAGAACGCGCGGCGGCGGCCGGCAAAGCCATCGTACTGCAAAAGCCGATGGCGCTCA
>DAOUAQ010000055.1:0-11186 GCA_034433375.1 Anaerolineae bacterium
TTCGCGGTACAGATCGTCCATCCCCACAGGCGTCTCGCTTTGGATGAGCGCCGCCAGGGCGTCGTCATCCACCCCTTCCACCGTCACTGTCAGCCGCGTCCCCTGGAACGGCGCGAGGTTCGCGTAAACCCAAAAATCCGGGTCACCCTCGGCCAACTCAATGTCGAAGCGGTACACTTCAACGCCATCCACCACAAACCGCGCCACGCGCTTCTCCGCACCATTCCGCACCGGCAGGTTGAGATACCGGTGTTCAACCAGCAACGTTCTTTCAGCCATCATTTGTCCTCCCAGAAATGTAACCGCTAATCTCGCCAATCCCCGCGAATCTTGTGTTCGTCAGGATGATATTCAGCAACCGCCAAGACGCCAAGGGCGCCAAGTTTTTAAGTTTCTTGGCGGACTTGGCGACTTGCCGGTAGAAAATTAGAAGTCTCCCAACTCAATGCACCGCTGACGATAGTGAAGGTAGTTCGCGTAGGAGACTTCCTCCGGTACGCCGTGGTCGCAGGTGGGGATGTAGCCGCCGCGCGCGCGCAGCGCCGGGAGGATGCGCTCCACCATCGCATCAATCGCCGCCAAGCCCTGCGCCAGCACGCGCTTGTCAATGCCGCCGAACAGCGCCAGGCCGGGGTACTGCTGCCCAATCTCGACCACATCGCAGCCCGCCGCCACCTCGAAAGGACTCATCACGTCCATGCCAATCGCCTCGATGTAGAGCGGGATAACGGGGTTGGCGTAACCATCCGTGTCAATCTGCACGTAGAGGTGACGCGCCGGGTCAAGCTGGCGCGCTGTGGCGTTGGCGATCACCTGCTGGTAATACGGGAACAGAAATTCCTTCATCATCGCCGGCGAGATCAGGCAACCGCCATTGTAGCAGATGTCTTCCGCTAGATAAATCTCGTCGAGTGTGACGTACTCTTGATGCCGCGCGATGACAGCGTCGGCCAGTTTGTACCACGCCTCCATCGCCGCGTGGATCACGTCCGGCATATCGTAGAAGGCGTAGAGCAGTCCCTCCGGCCCGATAAGGCTACGCAGGTACATATAGCCGCCGATGAGGTTTTGGGAGATCATCAGCCCTTGCGCGGCGGCAGCCTGCGCCTGCGCCATACGGTCAGCAAGGTCGGCGTAGCGCGACGGCGTGGTGGGATCGAGCCGCCAGACGATGTCCTCTTCCCACGTGCGGCGGTCTTTCACGGGATGGTCCACGTATTCGGGCATAAAGCCATTGCGTCGGCCCTTGAAGTAGAGCACGTGTCGCCCGGCGAAGTCCTGCTCCAGCTCGTACTCGCCGCGCTCTTCGAGCACCACCGTCTCAAAGAGCGGATCGAACGCCGCCTCGCACCAACCGAGTTGGCCCAGATGATAATTGCCCGGCGGGTCGTAGTCAAACAGTTCCGCCAGCGGGACATCCTGCGGCATCCCCTGTTCCGCCCACCGTTCCAGGCAGTAATAGCCGAACTCGCGTTTGAACAGCGGAATCCCCGGCACACGCGCATACGTATCGCGCAACTTCCGCGCCGACTCGGTCATCTGTTCACGCGGCACGAGCGTGTGTACGCCATCTTGTGGTTTTATCATTTTCGCTCCCCTCTCCCCTCTCCCGTCTCCCCTCTCCCGTCTCCCCTCTCCCGTCTACCGTCTACCGTCTACCGTCTCCCGTCTACCGCCTACCCCCCAATCATCTCCCAAACCTTGTTGACGTAAAAGCGATAATTCTCCAACGGCGTGCCGTTCGGGATGCGGTGATCCAACGCGAGGACACAGCCGCCTGTAGCAAGCATCGGCGGGATTTTGTACTCCAACTCGGCCACGATCTCTGCTTTACTGCGGCGCAGCACGTGCTTGTCAATGCCGCCGTAGAAGGCCAGCCGCGTCCCGTACTGCGCGCGGATTTTGACGATGTCCATCCCGGCGGCGGGTTCCATCGGGTGCATACAGTTGACGCCGGCCTCAAGGAACGCGGGGATCACCGACTCCATATTGCCGTCGCTATCCTGGTCGAACAGCCGCGCGCCGCGCTCGGCGAGCATGTCCCACACGCGGCGATAATACGGCTTGATGAAGTCGCGCACCTGCTTTGGGCCGATCAGCGGCCCGGACTTGCCGGCCATATCCTCGTGGACGAAGAGCACGTCCACCTGCGCCGCCGCCGACACACGCTCCAACACGCGGAACGCCGTCTCGCCCATCGTGGTGAGCATGTCGTGGATCAGTTCGGGGGCATCGTAGTAGGCCATGCACAGCGCGGCCTCGCCCATCAATTGGCGCGGCTCGTCGAAGCCGCCGGGGATCGAAACCGTGACCACGCGCCCCGCCGCCCGGTGCTCGCGGGCCACGCGCTCCCAATCCGCGCCGAAACGCGCCTCCGAGAACGCATACCACGGCTTGATCTTCAGCCAGTCATCCATCGTTGTGACCGGGTGATCGAGCGGCAGCGGCAGCGTCGCCACGCCCTTGTTCATCTTCATCGTCCGCCCGTACTCGTCCCGCGAGATGATGACGGCGTCGGTTTCCTCCAACACTTCCGGCGCAAAGCCGCCGAGCACACCCGTGTTGACCGGCACGCCGCCCCGCGCCTCGCAGCGGTAGCGGAAGGCGGAGAAATCCAGCTCTTCCGGCGTCGCGCCCTGCGCCAGCCACTCCTCCTTCAGCCCCACAATCGGCCCGAAGATTTCGGTGAACAGCGGGCGCTCGTTGCGCCGGAAGGTCATGTGATCCAGGTACTCCGCGCGGGAGACCGAGGGCGTTTTCTTGATTGCCAAATCAGTGTGGGTAAGCCATTTGAGGTTTTTAGTCATAGATCAGAGTATAGCGCAAAAGTGGAAGAGCGTCAAAAGCGAGCAGTTTTCAGCCGTCAGCCATCAGCTTTCAGCCAGAAGGCCGCCAACCGCTGATAGCTGACGGCTGAAAGCTCCTTTGACGATCCCCCCATTCCTGCTACAATCGGCGCTATGAGCGAATACCCACGCATCATTCTGCACGCGCAGCGCGACGTGTCGGTGCGGCGGCGGCATCCCTGGCTGTTCTCCGGGGCCATCGCCCGCGTCGAAGGCGCGCCCAAACCCGGAGCGCTGGTCGCCGTCTACAGCTTCGATGACACATTCCTCGCCTGGGGACATTACAGCGCCGCCTCGCAGATTCGCGCGCGGCTGTTTGCGTGGGACAAGGGTTTCGCGCCGGAGACGGCGGAGTTCTGGCGCGGACGGCTGGAACGAGCCATCGCGGCGCGGCAGCCGTTGCTCGCCGATGGAAGCACCAGCGCTTGCCGCCTCGTCAACGCCGAATCAGACCATATCCCCGGCCTGGTGGTGGATCGCTACGGCGATGTAACGGTCGTACAATATCTCTCCGCCGGAACGGACGCGCGGCGCGAGCTGTTCAACGATCTGTTGGTGGAATTGCTGCACCCCACCACCCTCTACGAGCGCAGCGACGTGGATGTGCGCGAGAAGGAGCGGCTGGCTCCGCGCGAAGGCTTGATCTACGGCGCAGAACCGCCGGCATGTGTCGAGGTCGTGGAGAACGGGCTGCGCTTTGGGGTGGACGTGCGCCACGGACACAAGACCGGTTTCTACCTGGATCAGCGCGACAACCGCGCTCTGGTGCGTGATGCCGTCAAGCGACAGGATGGCCCCACCGTACTCAACACTTTTGCGTACACCGGCGGGTTCGCCGTTTACGCGCTGGCGGGCGGAGCCTCCGCCGTGACCAACGTGGATACCTCAGCCGAGGCGCTGCGCGTAGGCCGGGAGAATCTGGCGCGCAACGGCTTCGCGGAAGCCGCCGTCGAGGACATCGAGGGCGACGCTTTCACCGTGCTGCGCGAGTTGCACAACCAAAAGCGCACGTTTGACGTGGTGATCCTCGATCCGCCCAAGTTCGCCTTCACCCAGGGCGATGTGCAACGCGCAGCGCGCGGCTACAAAGACATCAACATGCAGGCGTTGCGTCTGCTCAATCCCGGCGGGCTGCTCTTCACCTTCTCGTGCTCCGGGGCGATTTCCGCCGATTTGTTTCAGAAAATCGTGTTCGGCGCGGCGCTGGACGTGAAGCGCGACGCGCAGATTGTGGGCCGGATGACGCAGAGCAGCGATCACCCGATCGCGCTCACCTTCCCGGAGGGCGAGTATCTCAAAGGGTTGGTTTGTCGGGTAGTCAGATAGGCATTAGTCGCGTAGTCAGATAGCCATCAGTCGGGTGGTCAGATAGGCATTAGTCGGGTAGTCAGATAGCCATCAGTCGGGTAGTTTTACGGTCGCCCTCAGACTTTGGACTTTGGACTTTGGACTTTGGACTTTGGACTTTCGACTTTCGACTTTGGACTTTTGACTTTGGACTTTCGACTTTCGACTTTGGACTAATATGCGAAAAACGATCAAGTTCGTGATTTGGGGAGTGCTATGCGCGCTTGTGACGCTCGGCGGGACGCCGTCGAACGCGCAAGCGCCATCAGACACGCTGACGATGGAGATCGCCACCGCGTGGGAAAACTATATCCGGCAAAATTGGTGGACGGAAGCGCGCGTCACGCTGAAGAATGAGGGCGCCGACTGGCAGGGTGAACTGGTCATCCGCGACACGCAAAGGCAGGTGACATATCGCCGTCCGGTGGAATTGCCCGCGCACTCCTACAAACAATACCGCGCGCCGCTCTTCGTCAAGGACACCATGATGCTGACCATCGCACTGCAAGACGGCAAGGACACGCGCCAGGAAGCGCGCATCCTGCTCAACGGGTATGGCGAGAGCAGCCGCGTCGTCGTCACCGCCGACACGCGCAAACCGATCATAGAGGCTACGCCTTACCGATCAGTGGAGACTCACATCTGGCTGCCTGATCTTGGCGGCCTGCCCGAAACGCCGATGGCCTGGGATGTCGCCGATGTGCTGCTGCTCAACGGCGTCTCCACCGCCGATCTCACGCCGGCGCAACAGGAAGCGCTGCTGGCGTGGGTAAGCGCGGGCGGACATCTCATCGTGGGCGGCGGAGTGGCGCTGCACCAAACGCTGGCGCATCTGCCGGATCCGCTCCGCGTGGCTGCGCCCGGCGAGGCGCGCATCCTCCCGCAAGCGCCGCTGGACAATGGGACGCTCAAAGACGTCGCCGCCGTTGCGCTGACCAGCGGCGCTCATACCATTCCCCTCGCCACGGCCGGCGATACAGTGATCGCGGTGCGCGGCGCGGTCGGCAAGGGGCAGGTTGACATTGTCGGGTGGGATCTGGCGCATCCCGGCGGGATGAACTGGCTCGTCGCGCTCTGGGCCGGTGATCGAATTCCTGCCGTGACCACGCCGGTCAACGGAGGAATCCTCTCGACCGGCGCACCTAACGTGTACAAAATGCTGGAAATTCCTTATGCATTTTTCTCCAAATTCTGGGGATGGCTGATCCTCTTTCCGGTCTACATCTTTCTCGTCGGGCCGGGAACGCTGATCCTGACACGACGGCTCAAACGCCCTATCCTGGCCTGGGTCTTTATCCCTGCGTGGATTGTCGGCGCGCTGCTCATCCTGGCGGTGGGATTGAGCAACGCCTTCTCGCGCACTTTCCCGCTCATCCACGAAGTCGCCATCATCCCGGTCCCCGACGCCGCGCTGCCAGCACGAGTCGTCCAGGGAACAGCTATTTATGCGCCCCGCATCCGCCGCCTCACCTGGAACGCCGCCGGCGCCCCGCGCCCCATGGTGGGCAGTTACCAGATGGACTCCTGGTACAGTGAAGGAGACCCCTTCCCCGTCGAGACAAGCTACCGAGACGGCGATACAACCATCCAAATCCGCAATCCACTGGGCATCATCACCTGGGGCGCAGAGGGTTTGTATGACAGCCCGGCGCTCAAGTCCGACCTGAGCCTCGCGTTGCAGGATGGGCTGTACTACATCACCGGCCAAATATGGAGCGAGGCAGATTTGCGCGATGTGGCGTTGTTGATGGGCGACACTTCGTACCACATCACACTGACGCAAACAATCCCCCAGGGCGCATCTGTCGCCATTTCCAGACCGGTCACTGCGACAAATTCAGTTTATGGATCGTACACCGATATTTGTGGGAACATCAACTACAATTACATCCCCTACAGTATGCCGGCATCCCCTTCCAGTCCCTACAGCGCGTTCACCACCACCTCAGCATGTTATCTGACCGGCTTTATGGATGAGGTGCCCTTCCCCATCAACAACATCGGCGGTACGCACATCCAGGAGAGCTGCCTGATCTACAGCGTGCCCTGCCCGACCCAGCCGTCAGGCAAAATTGAGGCAACGTTGGATAACGCCACCTCCAAAACGGAAAATGGCTGGGTGGATACGTATACACACATCGCCTACGGGAACGCGCCCGGCGCGACGTTCGAATACGCGCTGCCGGTCTATCTGCGCATTGGCGCTGTGAACAAACTGGCGGTGGCTTTGCTCCCCGCGCCTGAAGCCAGCGTCTTCACGCCGCTCAAAGACATCGAGGAAGTAGCGGTGTGGAACTGGTCAACGAGGCAATGGATGGACTTTCAGCCTTCTAGTGAGATCGTGTTGACCGGTGTGACAGCCAGGCAGGCGTTCGACGCACAGCAAGGCGTGCGCGTGCGCCTCATCCCCACAAGCGGCACAATGACGGTGAAGTTGGTCGTCACCGTGACAGGAACACCCTAAATCACCAACGGAGTACAACTATGCAAGCCATTCGCATTACCATCGCTGCGGCGAAAGCCTTTTATGAAGAAATGTTGTTCTTTTTTGTGACAGGCGCGATCCTGTTCGTCGCCACGCTGCTCATCATCCCGATGCCGTTCGCGTTGATAGGGGTGTGGATAGTGGCCCATCGCGCCGTGCGCGGATTGGGGGTCAACTGGGGCCTGTATTGGCAGGCCATCAAGGAATACGGCCCCAGGTCGCTGTGGCTCACGCTCATCCTCATCTTGGGCTACGTTTTGCTGGCAAGCAACGCCTGGTTCTACCTCACGCCGGAAGTCTCGCCGCTCCCCGACAGCGCCGCTTCGTGGATTCTGCCCATCCTCATCATCATCGGACTGGTGTGGACTGGCATCACGTTCTACGCCCACGCTTTTCTCATCGAACTGGAAGAGCCGAAACTGCGCTCGATCCTGCGCAACGGCTTCTCGATCTCGCTCATCAGCCCGTTTACAACGCTTATCCTGCTGATCGTCGCGCTGCTGCTGACCGTATTGAGCATTGTGATACCCGTCCTGTTGATCGCGCTGCCGGGCTTCATCGCCACACTGAGCATCACCGCCGTGCGCACGCTCATTACCGCCATCCGCGAGAAGTATGGCGCAGCCGGAGCAGAGCAATCCTCAACCGATGCGGCAGACCAGACCGACGACCGACAACTGACAACCGAGGACTGACGACGCATGGCTACATATACGTATCTGCACCCCCGTCCCGCTCTTACAGTGGACATTGCGCTGCTCAAAGCCGGGCACATCCTGCTCATCCAGCGGGGACATCCCCCCTTCGCCGGAGATTGGGCGCTGCCGGGCGGCTTTGTGGATGAACATGAGCCGCTGGAAGCCGCCGCCCGCCGCGAACTGCGCGAGGAGACCGGCCTGGAGCCGCCAGAGCTACAACAACTCGGCGCGTTCGGCGATCCGGGGCGCGATCCGCGCGGGTGGACGGTGTCCGTCGTATTCTGGGCGTATGTTGAAGGCGACGTCGCCCCGCGCGCGGGCGACGATGCCGCCGCCGCCCGCTGGTGGCCCCTCGACGACCTGCCGCCGCTGGCGTTCGATCACGCGGAGATCGTGCAGCAGGTCATTGGCCTGGGTGCAGCCGAACAGAAGTAAGACGCAGATTTTCGCAACTCATTTCCTGCTTCTTGCCTCTTGCTTCTTGCTTCTTGCCTCTTGCAAAAATCGCACGTCCTCCGCCAGCATAGCGGGGTTATCTTGCGGGAAGACGCCGATGCAGACGGCGTCTTGGGGACGCAGATGTTGCGCGACGAAGGCGAAGGCGTCACGCGGATCGTTGCGTCCGGCGGCGAAGATTTTGTAGTGGATGGCAGGACGGCGCAACTGGCGGATCACGTCCACCATCGCGGCGCGGTCGGCGTCGGCGAACGTCTCCACCGCGCCGTGAACGTGTTCGGCGTTCTCGTCGCGGCGCGTGGGGTTGTAGTAGGAGCACATGTGGAAGTCCAGGTCGAGGTGCTCATCAGCCCACGCATGGACGCGCGGGTTGTGCGCCGCAATGCCGGCAGCCCGTCCCGCGTCTCTGATCTGCGCGATGATGTCGGGCACGATGTCGAGCTGATTCTGCGCGTAGAAGAAATCCATCTGCCCGCCGTGGATATAGACCGCCGCCGCGCCCGTGCTGATGGCCCCCGCAACGTTGCCGGATAGACTGGCAAACTCCGGCGCGGTCTGCGCGAACCACTGGATCGCGCCACCCTCGTCCCAGTATTCGAGCAGCGTGCGGCGGATGTGCGCATCCACACGGCCCAGAAACGTATTGATCCCCAAATCTTCGGCCTGGCGCAACGTCTCCTTGATGCGCGCCGTGGTGAAGTAGCGCACCATCTCCCGATCCATCTCCCGCGTCTGGTGCGAAAACCCACTGAACGGATTCCCACCCAAAATAACCTTGCTCACGGTCACATCACCAAAATTCACCGTCTCCATCTCCGCTTCCTCCCTACTTCCTACTTCCTACTCCATACTCCCGACTGATCGCCATAAACTCCTCGCTCATCGCCTCGATAGCTTCCTGGCGATGCCCGGCGCCGACCGGGTCAGTGTACCAGCGTGGGATGAAGCCGCCGTTTGGGCGTCCCAGGTATTTGCTCATCGCGCGGCAGTAGGCGCGGATTTCGGCCAATGTCCCGCGCGCCATCGTCTGCTGAATGTCCACCGGCGAGAAGAACGTCAGCCGCCCGCCGAACTGCTCGCCGAGGAGCTGCAAGCCCATGTTCTCCTGCTGGTCCATGTGGATCACGTCCAGACCGATTTCGATGAGATCGTCGAGGATAGCGACGATATGCCCGCAGCTATGGAGGAAGGTGAGCATCCCCGCCGCGTGCGCCGCTTCATAAATGCGCGCGTAACGCGGCTTCCACAGTTCACGCCAGGACTTGGGCGAGATCATCAGACGGTTTTGTAGGCCCCAATCGTCGCAGAAGATGTAGCCGTCGGCCCCGGCTTCGGCGTAACGCGCGATGGCGTACAGATTCATCTCCACCAGAATGTCCAACAGCATCGCCAACTCGCGCGGGTGTTCGTAGATGTCAATCCACGTGTTTTCCAGGCCGCGGATAAAGTGGACGCGCTCGTAGATGGAGATGCCGTCGGCGAGCAGGAACTTGTCACCGGCGCGTTCGCGCGCTCCCGCCAGCAGCAGCCAGCGCCGCTCCTCGCAGATGTCGGGGATGCGCAGCTTGTCGAAGTCCTTCCAGTCTTTGAGCGGGAATTCCTTCACCTCGCCCAACTTGCACACGCCGATGTTTTCCCATACCGCGCCCCACTCATCCACACCCTCCGAAGGACGCGCGTCAGGCGACGGCGTCATCCCGATGCCGGCAAAATCTGTGCCATACTGGGGTGGCAAATCATAGGGCAGACGGTCTGCCCCCTCAAAACGGATCGTCCTGGCGACAACGTCTCGACTGGTTTGCATCACACCCTCCTTAGCTGACCGGCAGCCACAGCGTAAAAGCGCTACCCTGACCCTCTTCGCTCTCGACGGTCACATCGCCGCCGTGAGCGCGCATAATTTCGTAGACGATGCTCAAACCTAGCCCTGTGCCGGGGATATGTCCCGACTCGGCCAACCGTCCCCGAAAGAAACGGTTGAACAGCTTGGGCTTTTCCTCCGCCGCGATGCCCGGCCCCGTGTCGCGCACGGTGAGCGTCACCCAGGGATGCCCGTGCGTTTCGCTGAGCGCGACATCAAGCGTCACCGTGCCGCCGCGCGGTGTGAAGACGAGAGCATTTTCGAGAAGCTCCTTCAACGCCTGTTCCAGACGGAACTGATCGCCTTTGACCACCGGCAAATCGGGCGGCACTGGCTTCGCTTCCAGAAGAAGATCGCGCGCAGCAGCCTGGCTTTGATAGCACGTGACGGCCTCGCCCATGATGCCCTCCAAAGCAAGCGGTTCCCAGACCGCGACGCCCTGCCCGCTATCCAGCGAAACCATCTCCAAAATGTCCTGAATCAGACTCTCCAGACGTGAGGACTGGCGCTCCAAAGCCTGCAGATAGGTCGCCGCTTTTTCGGGCGAATGCTCGACTTGCAGCAGATACGTGGAGAGTTTGATGCTTGTCACGGGCGTGCGCAATTCGTGGGAGACGTTGGTGATGAACTGGCTGCGCGCCCGGTCGAGCGCCTTGAATTTGGTGATGTCCTGATGGCTGAAGACATAACCAGCGCGCTCACCCCGCGCATCGCGCAACGGCGCGACCGTCAACGCGGCGTCGTAGGTACGGCCATTTTTGCGCCGCATGGTGATTTCCCGCTGCGCATACGCGCCAGACGTCCACGTAAAGGGCGGAGAGCGCTGATCGGTTTCGCCAGCTTCCTGAACCAACAACGTATACATGGGGCGTCCGATAACTTCGGCGCTGCTGTAGCCCGTCAACGCGACAAAAGCGTCATTGATGTATTGGATACGCATGTCAAGATCGGTCACACTAATGGCATCGCCGACGCTGCGTAAAATCGCGTCACTTTTCTCCTTCTCTGCCACAACCTCCGCCGTGCGTTCGGCAACCAGGGCTTCCAACGTATTGTTGAGCTGCGCCAGCGTCGCTTCGGCCTGTTTGCGCTCGTGGACTTCGTGGGCCAGATCCTTGTTGGCGACTTTCAGCTTGTTCGATTGCTCGACTAGGCGCTCAAGAGCCATCTGCGTACCTTCCTGGCTGATTGCCACCAGATACGTCCCCAGGAACATCGTCAGCAGAAAAATGGCGAGATCAACCCCCTGCTTTGTTGGACTGCTCAAGTCCAACGGCGCCCAGGGATAGAGCGAGAGGAGGGCCAAGCCGACCAGGCCCACCGCCGTCACGATCAGGCCAACAGCAAAGCCATAACCAGCTTTCGGGGAGATCAAAACGCCCGCCAGGAGAGAGATCAAGAGTCCCAGGATGGCAAAAGCGACAATTAAATCCTCAAAAAGCAGCGCCACTGTTAACCCGATGATAATGACAATGGCAATGACCAGGCGACTG
>DAOUAQ010000056.1:0-8393 GCA_034433375.1 Anaerolineae bacterium
AAAAGAATACATAAGTAATTTTAATAAATTTGCGCATTTTTACAAATTTTATTCATTTGCTCATTAAAAAACTTGGCGTTCTTGGCGACTTGGCGGTTTTTTCAGGGGAGTCATTCTTTCATTCGCTGATTCTTTATTCGCTGATTCGCTATGGACCGATACTTGATTCCCGCGCGTGAGACGCGCACTGAGATCATTGTCGTGAACTCGCGCTTTATTGCGACGGCGGCGCCGGCCTTTAGCGTGGACGAGGCGAAGGCGTTTGTGGCGCGTATCCGGGCCGAGTTCGCCGATGCGTCGCACAACGTCCCGGCGTTTGTGGTGGGCCACGGCGCCTCGGTGATCGCGCATTGCAGCGACGACGGCGAGCCTTCTGGGACGGCGGGGCGGCCGGCGCTGGCGGTGTTGCAGGGCAGCGGCCTGGGCGACGCGGCGGTGGTCGTCACGCGCTACTTCGGCGGGACGAAACTCGGCACGGGCGGCCTGGTGCGCGCCTATAGCGAGGCCGTCCGTGAGGTGCTGCGCGCGCTGCCGCTCGCGGAGCGCATCCCCACCTATACGGTGATGGCCGCCGTGCCGTATAGCTTTTTCGAGCGCGCGCGCTTGCTGGCGGCTGAACATGGCGGCGAAATTCTTGACGAGGACTTTGCCGGCGACGTGACATTGACCGTGCGCTTTGCCGAGGAGCGTTTTCCGGCGTTCCAGGCGGCGTTGCGCGAGCTTTCCGCCGGACGAGTGGCGGCAGAGATTATTGAGACAAATGAGGCGACAATGATGCCGGTTAAGCGCGTTGGTTGAATATACGCCAACGTAGTTGCCACAAAATTGCCATAAAATTCCAACATGTTAACCTTGATTTCTGTAATACAATAGAGTAGCGATGTTATCACCTGAAGGTAGCGTTTTGAAATTCTATACCAGGTTAAGTCAATGACCGGATTGCTATTTGCTGAGATTCTTATTGCCGACGCACTGACCAGTTCGGCACTGGAGATACGCACTGTGCTGCAGAATGTGGGATACATTGTGCAGCGCGTCGAGAATGGTCAGGCGGTTCTGGATGAGATGCGCAACCACGCGCCGGACTTAATCCTGTTGGCGATGCCTTTGCCAGATATGGATGGTTACGCGCTCGTACGTCAATTGCGCAGCAACCGGCGCGCCGCGTTCGTCCCCATCATTATGCTGTCTGATGAGAACAACCAGGCTGCTATTGCCGCAGCGGTGAATGCCGGCGTGGATGAGGTGTTAGTCAAACCGCTCTCCAACGCCGAGTTGTTGCTGCGCGTGCGGGCGATGTTGCGGCTCAAACAGACGACCGACGCGCTGATTGAACTCAACGCAAACCTGGAACAGAAAGTGATTGAGCGCACGCAGGCTTTGGAAGAAGCGCACGCCCGTCTCCGCCACGCTGAAAAACTCGCGGCGCTCGGTAATCTGGCCGCTTCGGTAGCGCACGACATTAACAATCCTCTGACCGGTATTCTGACCTATTTATATCTAATGAAACAGGGCGTACCGGTTGACAGTGAGATGTACAACGACTTGGGGCTGATCGAAAGACAGTCGCAGGTGATCGCGCAATTGGTCAAGCAACTTCAGAGCTTCTCCAGGCCGCCGCGCAAAGATAAGCGTCGGGTGGGACTGGGCGCTGTGCTTGGTGATATTCTTACGTTGATCGAACACGACTTGCGCAAGCGCGACATCAAAGTGACGTGCGAGTGCGCGTGCAATTTGCCGGAAGTGCTGGCTGCCCCGGATCAACTGAGCGAAGTCTTTATGAACTTGATCGTCAACGCGCGCGATGCGATGCCTTCCGGCGGCGCGTTGACCATTCGCGCCGATGTCGAGACTGACACTGCGGTACTTGTGCGGGTCTCCGACACCGGCTCCGGCATTGCGCCGGAGATTATGGCGCATCTCTTCGAGCCATTTCATACCACCAAGGGCGAAAATGGCACCGGGCTTGGTTTGGCAATTTGCTATCGAATTATAGAGGAACATGAAGGCGCAATTTGGGCCGAAAGCCAGTTAGGCCAGGGGACGACATTTCTGGTCCGCCTGCCGGTACCTCAACAGACTGTGGCGGAGTGAATCGAGCCTTATGTTTATCAACTGGAAGACCCGCGAAGTGAACTTGAATATCGTCTATTATGGGCCGGCATTGAGCGGCAAGACGACCAACCTAGAGCAAATCCACGCGCGCACGAAAGCCTCTGTCCGCAGTGAACTTTTCACGCTGAACACGCGCGAAGATCGCACGATTTTCTTCGACTTTATGCAACTGGAAATCGGGCAGATCTCTGGATTGCGGCCCAAGTTCGGCTTATACACCGTGCCCGGACAGGTCTACTACGAAGCGACGCGGGAGGCAGTGCTGCGGCGCGCCGACGCGCTGGTTTTCGTGGTGGATTCGCAAGCGTCGCGTTTGGCGGAAAACATCGCCTCCTGGCATGACATGGAGCGGCAACTGGGGCGGATGCGCCGTACCGCGCGCTCTTTACCGCTGGTGGTGCAGTTCAACAAACGCGATTTGCCGGATGCGCTGCCGGCGGCTGATTTGAAGGCGGCCTTGAATATCGGAAACCTGCCGTGTCACGAAGCCGCGGCCGCCAAAGGTATTGGGGTGCCGGAGACATTGCAGACAGCGATACGTCTACTTTTGGTGTATCTGCAATATAATCTCAAAAACCAACCACAAGGAACCGGATCGTGAAAGCCATACAGCAGATTGTTTTGGAGCTAAGCCAACAAGAAGGATTCGGCACCGTCGTCTTGACGGATGCCACAGGTTTGCCATTGGCGATCTCGGAGAACCGCGAGGAAGCTGAGGCGCTCGCCGCAGTCGTCGCCGACATCTTGCGTTCCTCTTCGGGCATTAGCCGTCGCCTGGAGTGGGGGGACATGAGCGAGATTATGCTACTCTCGCACGATGCGCAACGCGGCGTGTTGTGTCGCCGTTTCCGGGCCGGCGCACAGGACCTCGTGTTGGCGCTGTTCATTCAACCGCAGCACGCCTATTGGCCGGCGACAGGCCAGGCCATCCACAAGATCAGACAGGCGTGGCGTTTTTCGGGCGCGGGAAAGTGAGGTGGTATGGCGCTTAGAGGCAGTTTAGCCGATCTCGCTATCGCGGACTTAATCCAATTGCACTGTCAATCTGGCGCACGCGCGATACTGCGCGTGGAACGCGGCGCCGAGGGCGCCGAGGTTTACTTTGATGAAGGAGAGGTCGTTCACGCAAAGTCCGGTGCAGCGCAGGGCGAAGAAGCCGTTTACGCATTGTTGACCTGGGAGACCGGCGTTTTTGAAGTCGAACAAGGTCGCACCGCGCCCGCGCGAACAATCAGTATGCCGTGGTCGGCGTTAATTATGGAAGGGATGCGCCGGCTGGATGAGCAGCGGCATTTAGCCATAGAAAAAAAGGAGCAGGGAGCAATGGCAGGAGAAACACGTCGGGATCGTTTGGCGAAGATACTCAGGAATGTGATTGACACCTCCGGCGATGTCAGCGGGGTGGCGCTCGTGAGCATGGATGGGCTGATTATGGCGGCGGATCTACCTTCCACGGTAGACCAGGCGCGCGTCGGCGCAGTCGCCGCGGCGATTCTGAGCCTGTCCGGGCGGTCGGTCGGCCAGCTCAAGCGCGGCGATCTGCAGCAGACGACTATCCAGGGGACGGAGGGGTATATCTTGATCACCCAGGCCGGCCCCAATGCCGTCTTGGTGGGGCTGACCGGTCAGGGAGTTAACCTGGGCATGGTCTTCCTCGAAATTCGTGAGTGCGCCGCCGCGGTTGCCGCCGAGTTGGGATAAGAAGCGCACGCCGGAAACTGCTTTCATAATTCTGCTATAAGTCTGATTGAGGAGGCCACTTATGCCATCACAAGTGCTTTTTGAGAATGTAGAGCACAAGAACGTGCTGTTAGAGGACTATACGTCGGGAAAGATGGTGCAAGCCAACCAACATCTCATCATCCACCACGGGCATGGCATGTTGCTCGATCCCGGCGGGCACAAAGTCTATTCGTATGCGTTGGAAGAGTTATCCTCGTTGATCTCGCCCAATGCGCTGGACTATATTCTTTTTTCGCACCAAGACCCGGACATTGTCGCCGCGGCCAATGGTTGGCTGATGGTAACAGATGCCCACGCGCTGCTCTCGCAATTGTGGGTGCGGTTCATCACTCACTTTGGCGTGGATGATTTTCTGGTGGATCGCATTGAGGCGCTGCCGGATCGGGGGCGCGTCGTTGACCTGATGGGCTGTCCGCTCATGCTGCTACCGGCGCACTTTATGCACTCGGCCGGTAACTTCCAGGTGTACGATCCCATCGCCAAAATTCTTTACACCGGCGACCTGGGGGCCTCGCTGGGGCAGACATACGTCGTTGTCGAAAGTTTCGACGATCACATTCAGTATATGGAAGGTTTTCACCGCCGTTATATGCCGTCCAACAAGGCGCTGAAGCTCTGGGCTGCGATGGTGAAACCCCTGGACATTGAGACGATTGCCCCGCAACACGGCGCAATGATCGTCGGGAAAGACAATGTGGCGCGTTTCATCGCCTGGGTCGAATCGTTAGCGTGCGGTCTGGATTTGATGGGGAATTTTTATAAGTTGCCCGCGTAGCGCCGTGGCGTCGGTTAAAAAGGTGAAGGATGAACTCGAAAGGAACGATTTTAGTTGTTGATGACGATCTGCTCATCCGCAGCGGTTTGCAGCGTGTTCTCAGTCATCAGGGTTATGAGGTTGAGCAGGCCGAGAGCGCCGAGGCGGCGCTGCGTCTTTTCTCTCGCCGCTTTTTTGATCTGGTCATCACCGACCTGCAGATGCCAGGACAAGATGGCCTGGCGTTGTTGCGCCACATCAAGGGACACTCGTCCCACACCCCGGTCGTGATGCTCACCGCGCACGGCTCGATGGACGTTGTCGTTGATGCGATGCGCGGCGGCGCCAGCGATTTCATGACGAAGCCCTACAAACCGACGGAACTGCTTTCCATTGTGGCGCGTGAAGTGGCCCGGCATCGCCAGAGTTTGCCGCCCGGCATGGACGAGGCGCTCGGCCTGCAATTGAGCGCGGAAGCCAGCGACGCTATAGATCAGTTGTTGCTGAACTTGCGCGTGGAGATCAACGCGCGCGGCGTGCTGATCATCGAAGGCAACGGTTCGGTGGTCGCTGCCAAAGGCGCTATCGAGGACTTGAACATCTCCGCGCTGGGCGCGCTGGTTGCCGGCAGCTTCGCGGCGACGGCCGGCATCGCTTCGTTGATCGGCGAGGATAGCGCCTTCCGGCTCAATTTCCACGAGGGCGAGCAATACAGCATCTACTCCGGGCAGATCGTCCCCGGCGTCTTCCTGGTGGTCATCTTTGGGCAAGATACCCGCCTGGGCGCGGTCGTCTATTACACCAAAGACACGTTGGTGAAACTGCGTCCCCTGGTCGAAAGCGCCGTGGTCCAGCCTCTGACAATGCCGGTGCGACCTGCGACTGACCAAGAACTCCCCGTTTCTGTTGCCGCGCCGACCGACGCGAGTGTAGCACCCGCGCCTGCTGACCCGCCGACGGAAAACGATCAACCGCTCGAATTGTTCTCATTTGAAGATTTGCTTAACAGCGGCGCGCTGGAACCGGACGTCATGGCGAACCTGGAGGCCCAGTTTGCTAATTTGTGGAAGTAAGGTAGTCGTCACGGTTTCCATAGCGCGGTATGGAAACCGTGACGACTTTGCGATAGGAGGATTCTTTTCCCGCGCCAAAACGCCGCCGCTGCCATCCGTGGACCAGTATGGCGAAGAGCGGCGGGGTCTGCTGCGTGTAGTAGGTCCAGCACGTCCGCGTCGTGCCCCCCAACTCCAGGAAATCGCCCAACGCCGATCCCGCGATGGTGGAAGCTAACTCTCCTCAATCTCCCATCTCCCCATCTCCCAATCTTCAAGCCGCCCTTACTTCGCCCGCCGGTACTGCTCCGGCCATTCGAGATCGTAGCCGAGCGCCCGCGCGGCGTCAAACGGCCAGTGCGGATGCCGCAGCAGTTCCCGGCCCAGCGCGACGAGGTCGGCCTGCGCGTTGCGGATGGTCGCGTCGGCCAGTTCCGGCGCGGTGATGAGACCGACGGCGGCGGTCGGGATGCCGGCTTCACGGCGGACACGCTCCGCGAAGGGGATCATGTAGCCTGCGCCGCTTGCCGGTGGACGCGCGCCCGACATGCCGCCGCCGGAGCAGTGTACCAGGTCCACGCCGTGCTCGCGCAGCGCCCGCGCGATCGCCACCGTATTGTCGAGTGTGAGACCGCCTTCCACCCAATCCACGGCGGAGAGCCGCACGAAGAGCGGCTTTTCGGCCGGCCACACGGCGCGGACGGCATCCACGACGCGCAGGAGGAAGCGCATCCGGTTGGATAGGTCGCCGCCGTAGTCATCATCGCGGTGATTGGCGAGCGGCGAGAGGAATTCGTGGATGAGATAGCCGTGTGCGCCGTGAATTTCGATCACGTCCAGGCCCGCCGCTTCAGCGCGTTGCGCGGCGGCTTGCCATTTTTGTACCAGCGCGTCAATCTCGTCCGGCGTGAGCGCGTGCGGCGTGTTCGATTCGTCGTTGTAGGCGACGGCGCTCGGCGCGACGGGCGTCTCCGGCCCGTAGCCGCGTTCCGCGCTCCACGCCTTGCGCCCGGCGTGCGCCAGTTGCACGCCGAGGGCTGCGCCTTCCCCATGCACCAGCCGCGCAATGCGGTGCAACGGCGCGACCTGCGCATCCTCCCACAGCCCCAGATCGTGGATGCTGATGCGCCCGCGCGGTTCCACAGCCGTCGCCTCCATCAGGATCAGCCCCACGCCGCCGCGCGCGCGCGTGATAGTGCGAGAGATGCCAGTCTGTGGCGATGCCATCGGTATCCGCGCAATACATACACATTGGCGGCATGATGATACGGTTGCGGAGTGTCAGCCCGCGCAGGGTCAAGGGTGTGAAAAGATCAGCCATTTGTTTGTACTCCTCGTTATCTTGTGATTTCGCGTAACGCCGTCCGGCTTTTGAACCATAACCACCCAACCTGCGCTACACTGGCGATGCCGTAAGCGGCCACGGCGACGTAGAGTCCGGCAAACCTCTGCCAGGCAATGCCCGCGCCCAGGATGGCGACCATGAGCAGGGAGTAAATCGTCGTCGCTGCGGTGATGTTCCGTGTGTGGCGGCTGTGCATGATTCGCCCCTGGAACCAGCTCAGCAGTACCGAGAGCATCGGCAACCCGGCCCCCAACCAGAGCGCCTTTTGGCTGAGGGGGATCAGGTCCTTGGGCAGCGCCATCACCACGGTGAGCCAGAGATTCGCCAGCGGTGTGGCGACGATGAGCAGGGTGGTGACGGTTGTGACGCCAAGAAGGATGGCGCTGAACCGGCGCAGCGTGCAGGCCGCATGCGGCCGTCCCAGTTGCGCCACAACAACTTCGTTGAGCGCCATCCCCGGACTGCGCAGCAAAAAGAGCAGACCGTTGACGACGGGCCAGGCCGCCAACGAAGAGAGCGGATCGGGCATTCGGCTGACGGCGGCGCTGCCAAAGGGCTGGATAATGACCCAGATCAGCGAGGTCAGCGCCAACGGGATGTAGAACGCGAGAAAATCGCGGGTGCTAAGCGGTTCGCCGACCGGGGCAGGGATAATTTCATCGCGCACAATCGGGCGCACGCGCAACCCGGAATAGATGGCTTCTGCGACTACGCCGGTGCTCACGGCGGCGCACGCGACGATGATGCCGGGGATCGTGCCGATGAGGTAGCCGGTGAGCAGCATGACGAGGTTCGAACTGAGCCGGATGATCGTGCCGGCCCCCACAGCTTTGGAATGGCCGAATTTTATCATCACGCCCTGGTTGAAGCGCCTGAAACCGATTGCCAGCGCCCAGGGCGTGACAATGCGCATCCCAATGCGCCCCGGCTCAAGGATGGACTCCGGCGCGCCGATGATGTGGCGCGCCACGAAGTCATACAGCGGCGTGAACGCGATCAGGATGTGAATGGCGGTCAAGATGAGGCCGGTGCGCAGCATAAAACGGCGCAGCTTGAGGAAGGCGGCATAATCCTGCGTGAGCGCCGTGCCTGCCGAGAGCATCATAATGATGGGCGCGGCGATGACGAAGGTGAACGGCGAAACGACGCCGCCCCAGGCCGCCAGGTTAATCTCCGGGGCAGCCAGCCGGGCGACGATGGCGCTCATCGCCGGACCTTCCAGCGTCATCAACGTCCAACTCGCGGCCAGCGGCCACCACGCCTGCGCGACGCGGCGCAGGGTCAACTCAGGTGCATGTGTCGGCGATGTATCCATAGAGAATTCGTGCAATCTCGCAAATCCGAGTCCAGAATGATGTGCCAAGCGGCAGTGTGGGTCAGTTTA
>DAOUAQ010000057.1:0-17553 GCA_034433375.1 Anaerolineae bacterium
AGTTGCCCAGTTCCGCGATACACCGGGCGGACGACCGATTCGGCAGAGACTAATGACTTGAGGAAGCCGCCTGCGGAAGGCGCTTTCGCTTCCATCGTGATGTTGCCGATCATATAGTACATCGCTCCGGCTTCGGTGCGCACGGCATCGTTGTTCAGCTCTATTTTGACGATGCGGAGCAACTCTTTCGTTTGTACATCGAACGTGACCATCTGTATCTCCTTTTGTTTTGATAGGGTTGAGAAAAAGTGTCTCTGGACTATGGTTTGTGTGTGAACAATTTCACACGTCTCTACTATAGCACCAAGTCAAAAAGAGACCAATTTTTGCGTGGTTCATTGGAAAAGCAAACTTGTGTGTTCTAACGCTATTTGCGTTTTAACCATTGTCAGGAATAATGAACAGAATTCTTGTGATATTCCAAAGTGGGGGGATGTACGAATGGAACTTCGACCAATTCGAGGCGCTGAAGATGCCGAGTCGCTGTATGCGGTTCACGTCGGGCGCGCATCCCGAGATGGAATCGCGCCGACTTCCCCTTTTGAAGACTTTCCAAGCCTGGAAGGGCTGCGCGCAGCGCTGACCGAAGCCGTGGAAGCCGGGCAGCAGGATGATTGGCAGGTAGCGCAGATCGGGGATCAGGTGGTGGGCTACGGCCAGATCGAGTGCTGGCCTGAAGCCGACGGGACGTGGGTATATCTCAACCAGGGCTGGGTCCTGCCGGAATGGCGCGGGCAGGGCGTGGGAACGGCGTTGCTCGAATGGGCCGAAACCCTCAGCCGCCGCCTGGCCACTGCAGAACATCCCGGCGAAAAGGCCGAGTTTGCCGCCAACGCCAGCAGCACCGAGACCGATGCGACGGCGTTGTTGGAGCACGCCGGCTACAGCGCAGGCTACACCGTGCTGGAAATGCGGTTGCAAGCAGACATCCCGCCGATCCGTCCCCTGCCTGCCGGACTCGAAGTGCGGCCAGTGTTGCCGGAGCACTACCCCCTCATTGTTGCCAGCGTCCGTGAAGCCTACCGGCGAGAGTACGATGATGGCCGTTTCAATGAAGATGTGGACCCGGACGAGTATTTGGCCGAATTGCAAAAGCCGCGGCACGATCCGACCCTCTGGCAGGTGGCCTGGGACGGCGATCTGATCGCCGGGCAGGTCATTCCGATCCAGAAAGGCGACATCGCCGACGTGTTTGAGGTCAGCGTGCGTCCGGCGTGGCGGCGGCGCGGCCTGGCGCGCGCGCTGCTGTCGCGCGCACTGCATACTGTGCGTGAACGCGGCGCTTCTACAGTCCGGTTGAGCACCGTTGCCGAATTCCGCACTCGCGCCATGGATCTCTATCAAAGCGTGGGCTTCAGGACATTGAAAGAGTTCCCGCGCTATCGCAAACCGTTTGACAGGATGAGTGCCGATGGAGCGCGAAATCTTTGAAGCCTGGGTGGCGGAGGCGTTGGACGCGCTGCCGGAAGCCTTTCGCGCTCGCCTGGAGAACGTCGAGGTGGTCGTGGAGGACTGGCCGGACCGCGAGACGCTGCGCCGCGCCGGTCTGCGCTATCCGGCGGAATTGCTTGGCTTCTATCACGGCATCCCGCAGACACAGCGCACCCGTCATTATGGCCTGGTGCTGCCGGACAAAATCTCTATCTACCGCCGTCCCATTGAAGTGCAGTGCCGCACACCGGAGGAGATACGCGACACCGTTCATCACGTTGTGCGTCACGAGATCGCGCACCATTTTGGGATCAGCGACGAGCGGTTGAAGGCTATGGGGGTGTATTAGCCAACCCTTGCGAAGGTGTACGAACCTCCGGTTCGCCTGAACCTTCGCAAGGATTCTGAAGAGGTTACGGCACGACGTTCCCGTTGAGCGCGGTGACGTCTTTTAGCGCCGGGATGTAGTAATTTTCCAAGTACTCCTGCACCATGCGCCGCGTCGAGAAGCGTGGTCCCACGGTGCGAATGGCTTCCCTCATCATCGTGACCCACCCGCGGGGGATGTCGTCGCGGTCGCGTTTGTAGAACAGCGGCACGACCTGCTCTTCCAGCACTTTGTACAGCGCATTGGCGTCTGCATCGTCTTGCAGGTTGGGGTCCTCGTAGTTCTGCCCTGACTCAATCGCCCAGCCATTGCGCCCGTTGTACGCCTCGGCCCACCAGCCATCGAGGATGCTCAGGTTGAGAATCCCATTGAAGGCAGCCTTCATCCCGCTCGTACCGCTGGCCTCCTGGGGCTTGCGCGGTGTGTTCAGCCACACATCTACCCCCTGGATCAAATAGCGCGAGACGTGCATATCGTAGTCCTCCACGAAGGCGATCCGCCCGCCGAATTCCGGGCTGCGCGCGATGTTGTAGATCTGTTGCAGCAGCAGCTTGCCGGGATCGTCTGCGGGGTGCGCCTTGCCCGCGAAGATGAATTGGACGGGGCGATAGCGGTCGTGGATGAGGGCTTTCAGCCGTTCGATGTCCCGGAAAATCAGGTTGGCGCGCTTGTACGTCGCAAACCGGCGCGCAAAACCGATCACCAGCGCATCGGGATCGAGGAAGATACCGGAGCAGAGCAATTGATCGGGAGGGGTGGCCTGCTGCATACGGGCATCGCGCGCGCGCTCGCGCATCGTGGAGAACATTTTCCGCTTCAGGTGGATGTGCGCGTCCCAGAGCCGGTCGTCGGGAATCTCTTCGACGCGCGTCCACAGCAGCGGATCGTTTTGGTGCGCTATCCAATCGGGGCTGACATAGCGCCGGTACAGGCGGTGCATCGCTTCGCCTGTCCACGACGCCAGATGCACGCCGTTGGTCACATGCCCGATGGGAACTTCATCGCCGGGCTTATCCGGCCACAGACCTTGCCACATTTTGCGCGACACTTCCCCGTGCAATTCACTCACGCCGTTGGCGTGCCCCGACATTTCCAGGGCCAGTTTGGTCATATTGAAGGATTCATAATTGCCGATTTTGTGGCTGCCCAATTTGAGGAACTCTTCCCGGCTCAGGGTGAGCTGCGGCCAGCAGTGATAGAAGTATTTGTCAATGAGCGAAAAATCGAAGGTATCATGGCCCGCCGGGACCGGCGTGTGCGTGGTGAAGACAGTTCCCGCGCGCACCCGCGCCTTCGCTTCCTCGAGAGACATTCCCTGGGCGATGAACTCACGGGCGCGTTCGAGGACCATAAAGGCGGAGTGCCCCTCGTTGATGTGCCAGACGACCGGCTGTAGTCCAATGCGGCGGAGAATTTGCACGCCGCCAATGCCGAGCAGGATCTCCTGCTGGATGCGCATTTCGCGGTCGCCGCCGTACAATCGCGCGGTGAGTTGGCGATCCCACGGCGCGTTTTGTTCCACATCGGCATCCATCAAGTACAGCCGCGCGCGTCCTACCAGGACTTCCCAGACTTGCAGGTAGATATTGCGATCCCCCACCTTGACGGGAACGAGATGGCGGTCGCCGTTGCCGTTCCACGCCAGGCGCATCGCCACCTCCTCGGTGTTAAGCGGCGGATAGATCGCCTCTTGCCAGCCGCTATGATCCAGCCGCTGGCGGAAGTAGCCTTGCTCGTAGAGAAAGCCGACGGCCACGAAGGGCAAGCCCATATCGCTGGCTTCTTTGGCGTGGTCGCCGGAGAGCACGCCGAGACCGCCGGAATAGATCGGCAGCGAAGCGTGCAGGCCGAACTCCGCCGACAGATACGCGACAGGATTCTTGCTGTACCACTGCGTGCTGCCGTGGGTGTCTTTATCCATTTCCATTAGCACGGCATCGAAGTCACGCAGGAAAATGGGGTCCTTAGCCAGTTCGTCGAGACTTTCCTGGGGGATTTCCTGCAGAATTCGCACGGGATTGTGCCGGGTGGTGGTCCACAGGGTGCGATCCAGTTGTTTGAAGAGATCGCGCGAGTCACGGTGCCAGGACCACCACAAGTTGTAGGCCAGTTCCTCTAACCGCGCCAGACGAGGCGGAAGTTTTTGTTGTATAAGTGATTGTTTTGCTTTATCCATCATTCCCCTTCCGTAACGAAAATTGTTGCACCACGATAATTCATTGTCAAGGGCGCGGTTTCCCGCGCCCTTGCTGTCGTCCATCCTCAACTTAAGGTCGAATCCATAAAACCAACACAAACATCAACATAGCGACGATCCCGAATTCCAGCAACACTTTACGGGTTAGCCGCCCTAGCAGATATTGATAGCTCAATCCGCTCAACAAATACAGTTCCAGCGTTAGCATCGTGGCCGCGGTCCACGTGGAGATGGGCCAGTAGCCCAGAACCCAGGCCATTTCGCCGACCAGCAGGGCGATGATCCCGCCGAAGAGCAGCACCATCGGCCAATCTGCCCCGCTGGCGCTCAACAGGTCGAAGGCCAGCAGCGCGATCAGCACAAAAATCGCCGGGCCAGTGATGAGGGCGCGCTCCTGCGCCTGCAAGATCACGCTGCAAAGCGCGAATCCCAGGAGGTAATCGGCGATATTGAGCATCGTGCGCGCGCTCGTATAGCCGGAGCTTTCTGACGAGAACGCGCGGTAATTGAGGTGAATCAACAATCCAATCAGGACCCCGCCCACCAGCAGCGTGACCAACCAGACCGGCCATGAGGTGGCGCGAATCAGCAACAAGGAGGCCAGGAGTGTCCCCAGCGCCGGGTTGATGAGAGAGAAAATCAGCAGGCGCTCCTGGGTATCACGATGCGGGTGTCCCTGGATCAGCGAGAAGGTGCCGGTGGCCACCAATCCCACCATCAGGAGCGTCAACAACCAGTTTCCCCCAAAGGACAGTTGCAGTGGCGAGCCGAGAATGTGCCGCACCCCCCAGACCAGGGTGGGCAATTCTATGAACCGGAACAGCGTCGCGCTTGCCAGGGTGACGGCCAGGATAACGCTGAGCCGGTCGCGCTCTGTATGTTGCGTTTCTCCACCTTGCATAAACATAGAGGGTTATTCTAACGCGGGGCTAACATTTGTCAACTGTTCTGCGGATAAAGCCTGTTTCCAACGTAACGGCGACCTCATCGGCCGCCGTTACGTATAGAGCAAGGTTGCGCTACTTGAGATCGCGTGTGAGAATATCCAGGAATTCGTGATTGGTGCGCGTCCGGCGCATTTGCTGTAACAGCGCCTCAGTGGCGGCGGTGATGTCGTAACCGGGGGTGGTGGGCGTGCCGGCCATCATCTGTGAGACCATGCGGCGCAGCAGCCATACCTTGCGCAGCGTCTCTTTGTCGAGCAGCAGTTCTTCGCGCCGCGTGCCGGAGCGCAGAATGTCGAAGGCCGGGAAGATGCGCCGCTCTTGCAGCTTGCGGTTCAGGTGCAGCTCCATATTGCCCGTGCCCTTGAACTCCTCGTAGATCATGTCGTCCATCCGGCTGCCGGTGTCAATCAGACAGGTGGCGAGAATGGTCAGGCTGCCGCCTTCCTCGATGTTGCGCGCGGCGCCGAAGAATTTCTTGGGCGGATAAAGAGCCGCCGGATCAAGACCGCCGGACAAAGTGCGCCCGCTCGGTTGTACCACCAGGTTGTACGCGCGCGTCAAGCGGGTGAGACTGTCCATCAAAATGACAACGTCGCGCCCGATCTCCACGAGGCGTTTCGCGCGGTTCAGCGCCATCTCTGCCACCTGCGTCTGATGATCTACCGCTTCATCAAACGTGGAGCTGCTGACCTCGGCCTCGACCGAGCGATCCATGTCCGTGACCTCCTCAGGCCGCTCGCCGATGAGCACGACCATCAGGTGGATGTCCGGATGGTTGGCGGTGATCCCGTTGGCGATCTTTTGCAGCACCGTCGTCTTGCCGGCCTTGGGCGGCGAGACGATGATGCCGCGCTGTCCCAGGCCGATCGGCGCGACCATATCCAGCAGGCGCTCGGTCAAGTTCTGCGGCTCGGTGCTGAGGTTGAGTTTGCGGTTGGGGAAGATCGGCGTCATGCGTTCGAAGCGCGGGCGGCGCTTGGCCGATTCCGGGTCCATCCCGTTCACCGCTTCCACGCGCAGCAGGCTGTGGTACTTTTCGGTCTCTTTGGGCGGACGGACCTGCCCGATGACCATGTCGCCGGTACGCAGGCCGAAACGCCGGATCTGGCTCTGGGAGACGTAGACATCCTGCGGGCCAGGCACGTAGCGCGCCGAGCGCAGGAAGCCGATCCCTTCGCCCGTGATTTCCAGAATACCGCCGCCGAAGCTGAATCCCTCGCGTTCCGCTTTGGCTTTGAGCAGCAGTAAGATGAGGTCCTCTTTTTTGCGCCCGCTGTAGCCGGAGACTTTATAGGTGCGGGCCAAATCGCGCAGCTCAGGCAACCGGATTTTCTCCAGCGCGTTCATGTCCATGTGCCGGAGAATATCGGCCTGCTCTTCGATTTCGACGACCGCAGCACCGCGCGGGCGTTCTGGCGGCGCTTCTTCAGTCTCCTCTTCCGGTTTGGCCTCCTCGACTTCTTCGTCCGGGAAGTATTCGGCCATCACCATCAGTTCCTCCTCTTCAGTGGGGGGAGGCGCCGGCTCGCTGCTGCTCTCTGTGGCCGGGGTGGGGCGGGCCACCTCTTCTTCGGGGGTGAAGGTGTCCGTTATCTCTTCGGCGCGTATATTGTTTTCGGTCGTCTCTGTGTCGAGTGTTGCCGGATATTCATCTATAGTCAGATTTTCGGGTTGTGTTTCATCTTCGGGATCCATGGAATCCTCCTTGCCATCCTTTGCTGGTGTGAAATGTCGGGAATCTTACGCCAATAGCGTGACGAAGGCCCAGGTGATGAAGCCTGTCCAGAGCAGGCTGTCAATACGATCAAAGATGCCGCCGTGTCCGGGAATCAGCGTTCCCGTGTCTTTGACGCCGACTTCGCGTTTGATCACCGATACAAAAAAGTCGCCCGCGGTGGTGATCGTCGCTATCACCAGGCCGAGCAAGGCGCCCTTGCCCGGCGTCACACTGAGCGACTGCTGCGCGACGGTGGGCCAGAGCCAGCCGAACAACAAACCGGCGAGGATACCGCTGCCAACTTCACCGGCATAGCCCTCCCAACTTTTCCCCGGGCTGATGGTCGGCGACATTTTGTGGCGTCCCCACCGCCGCCCGAAAAGGTAGGCCGCCGATTCGCTGATCCACACGACCGGAAGCGCGGTGAATGTCCACCACAGCCCATCGGGAAGGGCGCGCATCCGCAACAAATACGCTCCACCGATGCCCAGGTACGTGCCCCCCGCTAGAGTCAGCGCCCACTCGGCAGTCGGCGCTTCCGCATCGGGATGGCGGTGCCGGCGATAGAGTATCCATCCCGCGGTCAGCAGCGTCAGCCCGGCCAGGCCCGGCGCGAGCCAGTGTCCATTGCCCCACAGCGCGTCGGCCAACCACAGGAGATTAAAGGCGAATACACAGACCAGCGCCAGGATATAGCCCTTGCGTTTGAGCAGCCGCACGTATTCGACACATGCGAGCAGTGTTGCCGCAGCGATTAAGAGCGTGTACGGCCAGTTCCCTACAATGATGATGGCGATGACCGCCGGTAGAATAACAGCGATACTGATCAGTCGGGTTTTCATGATAACGTCTCCATCCTGGCGAAGGTTCCTGGGTGGATGATGAAATGGAAATCAATCTTGGACGACCAAATAGACGTGCTGCGCAGTCTTGTTCGCAGCCTTCGCCACGCTGGCTGCTTTTCGTGATGAGGAGCCAGGCAGTTCCCGACAGAGGATGACAGGAAATGCGCTGTGCGGATCGCCGAATCCCACAGCGATCAGGCGTTCAATCCACCATAACGCCGATCGCGTTGGCTAAAAGCTTTCAGCGCCGCATAAAACTCATCTTTGTCAAAGTCCGGCCAGTAGACCGGCGTGACATAGTACTCCGCATAAGCCCCTTGCCAGAGCAGAAAATTGCTCACCCGCATCTCTCCGCTGGTGCGGATGATGAGGTCCGCGTCAGGAATTCCCGCCGTGTACAGATGATTGCCGATCAACGCCTCGGTCACGGCCTCTGCCGGGGTGCCAGCCTGAATGATTTTGCGGACTGCTTCGACGATTTCTTGCCGTCCCCCGTAGTTAAAGGCGATATTGGCGATCAATCGGTCGTTGTTGCGGGTAAGTTCCACCGCTGCTTGAATCTGCTCTTTGAGGTCATCCGATAACGGAGTCAAGTCCCCGATATGTCTCAATTGTACACCATTTTTGTGTAATTCGCCAACTTCTTTCCCTAAAGCGTCCCGGAGGATATTGAGCAGGCCACGCACCTCTTCCACCGGCCGCTGCCAGTTTTCCGAGGAAAAAGCATACAGCGTCACAATAGGCACACCGAGTTCTACGGCAGCGCGCAGCACGCGACGCAGATTTTCGACCCCCGCTCGATGGCCGGCCAGACGCGGTAAGCCACGGCGGCGCGCCCATCTCCCATTGCCGTCCATAATCATGCCGACGTGCTGGGGGAGGGGACTTAAAGGTGGGTAACGGTCATCCGTGTTGGTCATGCAATCTCCGATCTTTCTGCGCTAACTGGGAAGTGTTTGTGGGAACAAACTACAGATGGAAGGCGAAACTTCAGAGGCAGCAGGGGGATGATTGTCCCCCTGCCGAGGTGCGATCAAATTTCCATAATGTCTTGTTCTTTGCGCGCGCCGCTCTCATCCACTTTCGCCGTGAAACGGTCAATGAGTTTCTGGAGTTCGTCTTGCCCGCGTTTGCGGTCATCTTCCGAGATGAGCTTTTCGCTTTCATACTCGCGCAACTCTTCCAGCGCGTCACGGCGGATGTTGCGCAAAGCGACTTTCCCCTCTTCGACGCGCCGCTTCACGACTTTGACCAGTTCGCGGCGGCGTTCCTCTGTCAGACGGGGAATGGGGACGCGGATGACGCGCCCATCGTTGCCGGGATTAAGTCCCAGGTCAGCCTGCAAAATGCCCTTTTCGATAGCCGCAATGGATGACGGATCATAAGGGCGGATGAGGAGCAACTGAGGTTCCGGCGCAGAGATGGCCGCAAGCTGGTTCAAAGGGGTGGGCATACCGTAGTATTCGACCGTCACCCGTTCCACCAGGGCCGGAGAAGCGCGACCAGTGCGGACGCTTTTGAAGTCCTCTTCCAAAGACTCCACCGTCTTGTCCATACGCTCTTCAGTTTCACTCATAAGTTCTTTGATCATGTCTCTACTCCTAAAAACAGTCGGAAATCCCACAGAGAGGTTTCACCGCAAGGGCGGAAATTTATCCGCCGATGAGGGTACCGGCCGATTCGCCATTGATAACCCGTTCCAGACCGCCAGGGTTCCACAGATTGAGGACGACAATCGGGAGTTGATTGTCCATACAGAGTGTAATGGCGGTTGAATCCATAACGCGGGACTGTAGATTGAGCGCCTCCAGGTAGGTCAGGCGCTCGAAGCGGCGCGCGTCAGGGTTTTTCATGGGATCATCGCTGTAGACCCCATCCACTTTCGTCGCCTTGATGAGGAGGTCCGCCCCTGTCTCGGCGGCTCGGAGCGCTGCCGCCGTGTCGGTGGTGAAGTACGGGTTGCCGGTCCCTGCGCCGAAAATGACCACCCGCCCCTTTTCCAGGTGGCGCATTGCGCGCAGGCGGATGTAGGGTTCAGCAATCGCCCGCATCTCGATGGCCGTCTGAACGCGCGTCACCACCCCTTCGCGCTCCAAAGCGTCGGCCAGGGCCAGGGAGTTCATCACTGTGGCGAGCATCCCGATTTGATCGGCGCGCGCGCGATCCATCCCATGCGCCAGTCCATCAATGCCGCGCCAGAGGTTCCCGGCGCCGATGACGAGGCCGATTTCCACCTCTTGGGCATGGATGGCAGCGATGCGGCGCGCAACTTCCTCGGCGCGCTGCGGGTTGATTCCCAAACCACCGGGATTGGCGAGCGATTCCCCGCCGATTTTGATGATGACCCGTTTGTAGATAGGCTGCGCCACGCTGTTCCTCCGCTCGATAAAAAGCCTGGGGCTACTGCCCCAGGCTTTCTCCTAACTCGAATCGCGCAAAACGCCGCAGGACCATGTTCTCACCTGTCTTGGTGATTTGCTCCTTGATCAGGTCGTCAATGGTCCGCTCTTCGTCGCGGATGAATGCTTGCTCCAGCAGGCAGACTTCCTGGTAGTACTTCTCCATACGCCCATCCACGATGCGGTCCACGACCGCCTCTGGCTTGCCCTCATCCAGGGCCTGGGCGCGATAGAGCTGCCGCTCGTGTTCCAGAACTGTCGCGGGGATGTCTTCACGTTTGACGTAGCGCGGCGACATCGCGGCGATTTGTAGCGCAATGTCGTTGACCAGCGTCTTGAACTCGTCGGTGCGGGCCACGAAGTCCGTCTCGCAGTTGACCTCGACCAGCACACCGATGCGCCCACCCCCGTGAATATAGGACACGATCAGGCCGTCTTTGGCCTCGCGGTCCACGCGCTTGGCGGCTTTCGCCAGCCCTTTCTCGCGCAGCCAATCCACCGCCTTGTCGAAATCGCCATCGGCGACTTCCAAAGCCTTACGACAATCCAGGATGCCGGCCGCAGTCGCCTGCCGCAGCTCTTTCACCATTGCTGTTGTGATTTCCATTGCTAAATTAACTCCTCGTCGTCTTCGTACTCCAACTCTCCCTCACCCGCGTAGCCTCCCTCAACATCTTCATCATCAAATTGAATCTGTCGCAGGCGGGCCAACGTCTCGGCGCTGAGATACTTCTCATCCTCGGCGTAGATTTCCTCTTCCGGCGCTCGTTCTTTGCGCAAGGCCAGTCCTTCCAGGGCCGCATCCGCAATCTTCGAGGTCAGGAGCCGGATGGCGCGAATGGCGTCATCGTTGGCGGGAATGACGTGATCAATTTTTTCGGGATTACAATTGGTATCCACCACAGCGATGATGGGAATCCCCATACGGTCGGCCTCTTTGATCGCCGTGGCTTCATTTTTGACGTCAATGACGAAAATGGCGCCCGGAAGCTGCTCGGTGCTTTTCAACCCACCCAAGCGCCCGTTAAGTTTCTCGATTTCCCGGTTGAGCAACAGGGCCTCTTTTTTGGTAAGAAGCTCGAACTCACCCGCATCGCGCCGCGCTTCCAGCCTCTTCAGGTGATCAATTCGTTGCCGGATGGTGCGCCAGTTGGTCAGCGTGCCGCCGAGCCACCGCTCGTTGACGTAGGGCATACTGCAACGGGTGGCTTCCTGTTGGATGGTCTCCTGCGCCTGGCGCTTGGTGCCGATGAAGAGCACCTGCCGTCCCTCGGCGACCACGTCGCGCACTATGCCATAAGCTTTCTCTAACAATCTGACGGTCTGCTGCAGATCAATGATGTGGACGCCATTGCGCTCGGTGTAGATGTAGCGCGCCATCTTGGGATCCCAGCGCCGCGTGCGGTGCCCGAAATGCACCCCCGTCTCCAATAACTGCTTCATTGTGACAACTGCCATGCTACCGAAATACCTCCTATGATTTTTTGTTGTGGACCTCCGCGATCTTCTCCCCCTTCGAGGACCGGCATCTACCGGCACGCCCCCGTCGGGTCCAATCGCGTGTGACCTTTGGGTGTAACCCAAGGCGTCATTCTACCATAAAAAGGGGAACCGGCAACCGGTCTTCCCACCGTCTTCTTGTTGGCGGATTTTTCGGACTCTGGTAAGATAGGATTGCTGCCTTGAGCATCGGTTTTGCACAAATTTGACCATACTCAAACACGTGGAGTTGAATGATGCCATCTGATGGAACCACACTAAGCTGGCTCTGGGGGTATTTTATCCCTGTCGGCCTGTTGCTGCTCACATGGGGAGGACTGCCGCCTCACAAAGCCCGGCGCGTGACGCCGCTGGCCGCCCTGGCGGTGGCCCTGGCGGCTGTGGGATACTGGGCCGTGGGCTTTGCCTTTCACCTGGGCGGGGCGCAGGCCATCAAACCCGACGCTCCAACCCTGGCGGGACTCAATCTGCTGTTCCCGTTGGTTCCCAAGTCTCCCGAATGGGGTTTTATCGGGCTGTCCGGTTTTTTCCTGACCGGATCGGAGATCACAGCGACGGTCTTTGGGCTTTTCCTGGCCTACGCGCCTCTGATGGCCTCGGCGACGCTGCTGGTGGTGCTGGCGCTCGCCGACACGCGCCGCTGGCTGATGGTCGTCGCGGGGGCTTGCGCCGGTACAGTGGTCTTCCCGGTGGCGGCGTGCTGGATGTGGGGCAGTGGGTGGCTGGCGCATCTGGGCGACACGGTCGCGTTGGGGCACGGTTTCGTGGACTTCGGCGGCAGCGCGCTGGTGTTGTGGCTGCCCGGCATGATGGTCTTGGGTATTTTGCTGCTCCAACCGCGTCAGACCATCGCCGACCCGCCGGCCCCGCCTCCCGCTCACTTTCCACTGTTTGCTAACCTGGGCGTCCTGCTGATGGGGATCGGCTGGACAGGCTGGGCGCTCTCCGGGCCATTTCACACTTCCGGCGCGACCTGGGACTGGAACCGCGCGGCGGTCAACGTCTTGCTTGGCATGGCCGGGGCGACGCTCGCCTCACAACTTTATGCCTGGCT
Source organism: Anaerolineae bacterium (assembly GCA_034433375.1). Taxonomy (GTDB): domain Bacteria; phylum Chloroflexota; class Anaerolineae; order B4-G1; family SLSP01; genus DSWT01. The sequence goes on from DAOUAQ010000057.1 coordinate 12,479, forward strand.
CGTCACCGGCGAAACGGAGTCCTTGTTGGCGGCGCGGGGATCGGCCGCCGGATGGGGGGCGGTGTTGGCTGCCGCGCCTTTTCTGTCGCCGTGGGCGGCGTTGGCGGTAGGACTTTTGGGCGGGCTGCTCTTCGCGTTCTTGCTGTACGCTGTGGAGGTGGTTCTGCGCTTGCGGGACGCATCGGCGACCGTCGCCTTGGGGCTTGTGGGTGGATTGTGGGGACTGCTCGGCGTGGGGATTTTTGCCGATGGCCGCTGGGGACAGGGCTGGAACGGCGTGAGTCTGCCGACCGGCGCCGGCGGCGTGGTGGGTTTGTTCTTCGGCGGCGGCGCCAAGCAGTTGACGGCGCAAATCGTCGGCATAGCGGCGGTGGGGCTGTGGGGCTTAGTGTGGGGCGCGCTTCTCGGCTTTATCGCGCACCCGCGCCTGCCGCATCGCAAACCAGCGACGGTAGAGGCGATGTCCTTGCCCGATGTGACGCCTGCCGAAGCGGCGGACGCAACTCTACTGCCAGAGCCATCCCACGACGAGTCGCTGACTGAAATCCTGCCCCCCATCGTACTGGACGGCGAAGAAAATGCATCACCATCTTGAAAGTTTTCCTGCGTTGTGCGATTTACATTATAGGACGTCATCATGCGTGTGATTGCCGGGAAAGCCAAAGGGCGGAAACTGCAAGCTGTACCGGGGCCGGGCACCCGTCCGATGACGGATCGCGCCAAATCGGCGCTCTTCAGCATCTTGGGCGAGGATGTCGTCGGGGCGCGTTTCCTCGACCTTTTTGCGGGGACAGGCCAGGTGGGCATTGAGGCGCTCAGTCGCGGAGCCACCCGTGCCGTCTTCGTCGAAATGAACCACGCGGCGCTGCGTACCATTCACAATAACCTGACGTTGACTGGCCTGGCGTCGTTAGCCGAAGTCGCGCGGAACGACGTGTTCCACTATCTCGCCGCGCCTCCGCACCCCTTTGATTACATCTACGTCGCGCCGCCGCAGTATCGCGGTCTGTGGAGACAAACGTTGCAGGTGTTGGATGCTTTCCCCGGCTGGCTGAAACAGGATGGCTGGGCGATTGCGCAGATCAACCCGGTGGAGTATGAACCAGTTCCTCTTAACAACCTCGTGCTCTTCGATCAGCGGAAATACGGCGGCGTTATGCTCTGTTTCTACGTTATGAACACCCAAGTTCTCTTCGACTGTACGGGGTGATGGATTGAAAAGAAATACCATTTTATTTCTGGTACGCTATAGTTCCCTGGAACAAAAATTGCTCGCAGGTCTAAACGCGCATTACGAAGTCCTCGTCGCGCAAACCCGGCGCGAGGCTATGGTTTTTCTCGCCGAGCATACCATTGATCTGGTGCTGGCTGATGTGCCTTCAACCCGCTTTGATCTGGCGCGCTTCTGGGAGGATGCGCGGTCGCGGAATCCCGAGGTGCGCTTTTTCCTGCTGCTGGACAAAGGCACCCGCCTGGATCAAATGCCCCGCGCTCACGGGTATCTGCGCTACGTCTTTTCCCCTTCGCAATTGCTGCGTCGCCTGGCGCGTGTCCTGCCCGCGCGTCAAGGCGAGATCGTATCCTGGCGTGGGATGCGTCTGGATGTCGAAGGCTATTTCTTGATCTGGGAGACCCGGCAAGTCGCTTTGACGCCGAAGCAAACCGTACTCATTGAGACTTTTATGCGTGCGCCCGAAAAGGTTCTCTCCCGCGCGCAATTGATGCAGGACGTGTGGGGAACCGATTTCCTGGGCGACACACGTACACTCGACGTGCATATCCATTGGCTGCGGAAATCCCTGGAACGACTTCAAGCTCCTTTTGAGCTGGTCACAGAACGCGGTAAAGGGTATCGTTTGATTTGCTGTTTGTCCGAGTCTGCAGATTAACAATCGTCCAACTTCGTGCAATTTCATCAAACTTCTCTGCTTGTTTTTTGTTGTTTTGCTGAATATGCAAAGTAAAGGAGAGAATAGATATGATGCCTCTTGTTTTTTCGAAAAAAATCCTCCCACTAACATTGTTCCTTTTGGTTGGTTTGTTGATGTTGGCGAGTTGTTTGGAACCATTCTCAGAGAGACGTGAATCAAACCAGAGTATCCCTGCTGTGGAACCGTCGCCATCTGTTGAAATTACAATTTCATCACCGGTGGCGGAGTGTCCCACCTCTGGCCAGCAGATCGAAGTTACTATACGCATCATTCCTCACGAAGACAGAATTGCTGCCACCCTGGCGACGACACTATCTAAATCGTTGGTGTTTGTTGAAGGGGATTTGGGATGGCAGGGGGATCTTCGTGCGGAGCAGGTCGTGGAAGTGCAGGCCATTCTGCAATTTGTGGGCAACGGGCCTGTGCGGGTAACAGCCGATCTGACAATTGGAGAGGGTTCCAAATATTCCGCATTTTGGTCACTTTGTGAACCAGAACCTATTTCTGCCCCCTCGCTCCCTGGTGAACAAGAAACACATCCTTCAGCAGGTATAGATAGTAGTCTGCAGAGTACCGCAACTGTACTCATTGTTGAAAAAGAAGGACATTTTCAGACAGTTGAGTCCACCCCTGGCTTTGATCTGGCGCTCGTAGCGACGCCAGAACGACCTGACGTTGGCGAAACTATATTTTTCACTGCGACAGTTCTCGCCAATCAGGATACAGAATACGCAAAAATATCCGTTGTTCTCCCGCTTGGTTTCCAGACCGATCAAGATCTGCCCGTGTGGGAAGGTGCATTCTTGCAAGGTGAGCAAATCAACCTTGTTTTCTCTGCTGTGCCAGAAAAAACTCCTAGTGGCGTCGCTGAAATTGTGGTACAGACCGTGACAGGTGAATACCGTGCCGGTGTGACGTTTGGTGAAGGTGTTGGACAAGTCTTGGGGGCGGTTTTGCCAAGTTGTAAACCGGCTATTTCCAGTACCCCAGATGTGAGTGTGGTAAGTGAACTGGTGGATTGGCAACTTCAGGAGGCAACGGTTCGCAGTGATTATCCTCCTGCTGACCTCACGATTGTGACTCGCCCTGAACGTCCCTTGCCTGGCGAGACATTCACCTTATCTGTTTTTGTGCTTGCCAATCAGTCTCTTTCAGATGTGCAAATCCCTGTCGAACTGTCACCTAACCTGAGTGTGATAACAGGAACGTTGTCTCCAGAATACGACGCGATTGAATCCGATAGTGTAGTGTTGGTGGAACTGTTCCTTCGTCGAGAAGATGCGAATCCGGCGCAGGTCAGCACAAAGTTGATCGCCGCAAACGGAGTTCAGGTAGAGTCCTCTCGTTGGTTTGGGCCGCCTGAGGTGAACGACTTGGGGCAATCAGAAAACGGGGCTGTCGAAGTAACGGCCGCCGGGACTTTATACTTGAGTGGGCGATTTGTATATGATGAGAATCTCTCTACTCGCCGTGGCGTCTATTATGCCCGGGTTGAAGTCTTCGATGATGATGGGGTAGGTGATGATTTCATCTGTCGCGCTACCACGGATTCCAACGGATATTGGAGCTGTAGTGGTACGGCGAGTGATCCTTTCGACAATACGGTGGAAGTCTATGCGCGGATACACGCCTATAATTCTTGGTACGGTAGCGTTCGCGATAGTAGTAATAATGAGTATCGTGCTGTGACGGATAATTTCGACGCGAGTGAAGACGGACAGACTTTGAATTTGGGTACTTGGGCACCTCCAGATCCGCCCGGGGTGAGTTATGCATGGGATGGCGCCTATCACATTTTGAAAATGCTGATATATGCAAATGAACTCACGGATACACAGGGGGGTGAAAAACCACCTTATGATGGACAGGATCACTTTATCCGTGCCATTTGGCCTGATACGGATAGCGATAACACCTCGGAGTATGGGAATTGGACGGTGTACATTGAAGGCCCCGGCTCGACCGATTCAGATGAATGGGATGAATCTGTCGTTTTGCATGAGTATGGCCATTACATTATGGATCATTTTGCCGATCTCGGCCCCCCCTATGTAGATTATGGCGCGGATGGAGCTCATACCTGGTGTTCTCACGAAAACAGAGAGACTGCCTATATTGAAGGATGGGCGGATTATTATCAATCGGCCGTAAAACGTTTTTGGGGAATGGCAAACCCGGAACGATATGAGGAAACAACATGGTGGGAGAGTCTGGAAACAGATTGGCATAGTACAACCGGTACCTGGGATGATACAGAATGTTCAATTGCAGGGATACTGTGGGATATAAATGACTCGGCGAATGATGATCAAAATGGCGATAGTATCGGCGATACTTTGGGTTTGGAACATAATGAGATCCATGGCGTGTTCAGTTTCTATGATCCGTCAGGTTCTCGCAATCACCCGTGGGACATTCACGATTTTTGGAATGGTTGGCACGCGCGGGAAGGCTGGCACCAGGAAGTGTGGGCTGTTTTCTATGAACATGGAATCAACAAGGATACGTTATCCCCTGGAACTCCCACGCTCTACACCCCCAATTCCGGTAGCACAATTGCCGATAACACGCCGGCGTTTGATTGGAGCTCAATAAGCGATAATGGCTACAGTGGTCTCAATTATTATCAGATACAGGTCGATAATAATTCCAGTTTTGCCAGCCCGGAGATCAACCAGACGCCCACCGCGAGCAATTACACCCCTGGTACTGCTCTGGCGAATGGACGTTGGTACTGGAAAGTGCGAGCGCGAGATAGGGCTGGCAATTGGGGTGCTTGGTCTGTCACGTGGTACTTCGATCTATGTGCGATGCCTGCTACTGCATTTTTATCCTCACCTTCTGACGGGAGCAGTACGTGCGATACAACGCCGACCTTCAGTTGGGGCAGCGTGAGTGGCGCGACGGCGTACCGCATCCAGGTAGACAACAATTCTGACTTCTCGTCACCGGTGGTCAACCAGACTACGTCGGGCACATCCTACACCCCAGGCGCTAATCTTTCTGTGGGCACCTACTATTGGCGCGTGCAAGTTTCTAGTTTATGTGGCAGCAGTGCGTGGTCGTCTGTACGCAGCGTGACTGTCCTTGTTACACCTGCGTCTCCTGGTCTTTCAGTACCTTCTGATGGGAACAGCACGTGCG
>DAOUAQ010000058.1:0-4445 GCA_034433375.1 Anaerolineae bacterium
CGCCTGCTCAACGCGCTGACGACTGTGCCCTTCGTGCTGCCCACCGTCGTCGTGGCGACGGCGTTCACGGCGGTCCTCGGGCCACGCTCGCCGCTCAACACGATGCTGATGACCGCCTTCGGCCTCGCCCGCCCGCCGCTCGACCTGCGTTACACGCTCGGCGCGATCCTGCTGGCGCACGTCTTCTACAACTACACGCTCGTCTTGCGCATCGTCGGCAGCTTCTGGGCCAACCTCGATCCGCACCTCGAACAGGCCGCGCGCACGCTCGGCGCGTCCCCGTGGCGCGCGTTCGTCGCCGTGACGCTGCCCCTGCTCCTGCCCGCGCTCGGCGCCGCCGCGCTGCTCGTCTTCATCTTCTGCTTCACCAGCTTCGGCGTGATCCTCATCCTCGGCGGACCGCGCTTCGCCACGCTCGAAGTCGCCATCTACCGCCAGGCCATCGACATGGGCAACCTCCCCCTCGCCGCCGGACTGTCATTCGTCCAAATCCTCTGCACCCTGGGGCTGACCGTCGTCTATACCCGGCTGCAAGGCCGGCTAACGCGCCCGCTGGACTTGCGCCCGCGTTGGGTCACGCAGCGCCAGCCACGCACCGCCGGTGAGATCGCCTTCGTGCTCGCCAACGTCGGCCTCGGCGCGGCGCTCCTAGGGCTGCCGCTCGTGACGCTCGCCGCCCGCTCCTTCGACGCCGGCCTGCGCTACTACACCGCGCTCTTCGAGAACCCGCGCGGCTCCATTTTCTATGTGCCGCCGGTCGCCGCGGTGGGCAATTCCGTCAAATTTGCTGTGGGGACGACGGCCCTGGCTTTGCTGCTCGGCGTGCTCACCGCGACGGCCCTTTACCGCCGCAAACAAGGGTGGATACTGGACGCCCTGTTTATGCTGCCGCTCGGCACCTCCGCTGTCACGTTGGGCCTGGGCTACCTGCTGGCAATGGCCCGCCCGCCGCTGGCTCTGCGCGGCGCGCCGGCGCTCATCGTCTTCGGGCATACCCTCGTCGCGCTGCCGTTCGTCGTGCGCAACGTCATGCCGGCCCTGCAATCCATCCGCCCATCGCTGCGCGAGGCTGCCGCCACGCTCGGCGCGCCGCCGGCCCGCGTTTTTGCGGAAGTGGACCTGCCCATCGTCTGGCGCGCGCTCGCCGTCGGCGCCGTCTTCGCCTTCACCGTTTCCATGGGCGAATTTGGCGCCACCTCGATGATCGCCCGCCCGGAACTCCCCACCATCCCCATTGCCATCTACCGCTTCCTCGCCCAGGCCGGCGCCCTCAACTATGGGCAAGCCCTGGCGATGTCCACCCTCCTCATGGCCGTCTGCGTCACCGGCTTCGTCGCCATCGAGAATTTGCAACCGCCGGGAGAGCAAGGCTTTTGAATAGTTGACGCTGAACTGAACATAGGTATACTTTTGTTTACGCTGTCGTTTTTGAGGGAACCAAACGGAGGAACCATGAGTGCATTGACATTGCGCCTGGAAAATATCCACATTGAGAATTTTCTAAGCCTACACCAAGTAGATTTGCCATTGAAACCCCTAACCGTGTTAGTGGGTCCTAATGCAAGTGGAAAATCAAATGCATTGAAGGCGCTAGAGTTACTCAAAGAAATGGTTGTTTCCGAGATTTTCCCGCCTATCGGTTACGTGGAAAATATACTATGGGCCGGCGGCGCGCAGAGAGCCATGTTTATTTTGCACATCACGGCACAAGCACAAACAGCGCATTATAAAGTAGAATTGCAACCTGGGTTTGATACACGGATCGCTGCGGAAGAACTTGTCGTTCAGGATGTAAAAGTGATTTCAGTTCTATCCGGTAAAGGGTCAGTCAAGGACGAGAATGGTGAAAATGAAATAAAATTCGCGTCCAAAAAACTCGCGTTGAAATCTGCGGGAGATTATGGTAACAAACCAATTACAAACGCATTGACCAATTTTGTGCGCAGCTGGGAGTTTTATGATATACAGCCAGATATTATTCGCGCTGATAGAAATCGTCCCTTAATTGGCGAAGTAATGATTGGCGATGAAATCATTATCGAAGACAAGGGCGAACATGGCGCTTTTGTCTATCGTCTGCTTGACTGGTGTCGTCATGATCCTGGACGCTTTGAAGCTGTCTGTACAGAATTGAGAGAAAGTAGTGGGATAGGCATAGCTTTGCAAAGCAATGGTGAAGATGAACTGTATTTGCTTGAAGGTTATGAGAAACCTATTCCCTTGAAACGCGCTTCTGATGGCACACTGCGTTTGTTAGCGTACCATGTGTTACTGAACTCGCCTGATTTACCCTCGCTTATTGCTATAGAAGAACCAGAACGCAATTTGCATCCTGCTGTATTGAAACAAATAGGAGATTTGCTTGAGCGCCTGGCGGAAAGAACACAGGTGATTGTCACCACACATAGCTCTCAATTGCTAGACTCTTTCGACCCGGTTAATCTGGGAAAGCGTTTAGAGATTCTGTTATTGAGTAATCCTCCTGGTCAAGGGACGCAAGTTATGTCGTTACATCAAGTGCGGACTAATCATACCGCCATACAAGGATGGATGGAAGAATTTGGCATCGGCAGCGCCATTTTCGATAGCCAATTGCTTCAGGACATTCTGGCGGAGTGATAGCCTTATGCCAAGCGTGCGAATTTGGGCCCCAGAGTCCGATTATGATGAGCAAGCTGTGCGTTGCCTTGCTGAAAACGTTGTTGCCTATTTAGGTGCAGAGTTGCGGGTTTATACGGCGGGAGAAAGAGCCTATACAACCGTAGGGAGGAAAATCCGTTCGAATCCACACGCGCTCCTCATCGCCGCAGAACAATACCTTAAACAGAATGATTACCTCATTTTTGTAATGGACCGTGATAGTTCAGCTTCATTAGCCAAGCGCAGAACTGAACCTTTCTCCAAAATCAACCTGATTGAATCCGTTGTAAGCGCGGCGGAATTACAAGGACGTGTATTTCTCAGCCTGATGATTGAAGAGCTGGAAGCGTGGTTGCTCATTGATTGTTTCGGCATCTGTTGTTATTTTGCCAGCAAGGATTGTTCCGAACAAGCGCGAACTAAGCATAAAAAAACTTTTGATCGTTTGGCTCACAAATGCCAACGCGGCAATACAGAACACATTACAGAGCCTGTACCTGGCGGAAAAAACGCTAAAGAGTATCTGGAGTCTTTCTCTGAAGCCATCATCCGCCAATCTAACCCGCATATTCGACATGATACGCTTGACAGAAATAAATATCACGAGCGACTCTCCCCAGAGCTGGCAAAGTGTATAGAGATTAATGCCGAGACTTTAGCGCGGAATCCGTCCTTCAAGCAATTCGCCGCGCTTTTGCAAAACTGCGCGGTTGCTCACCAAACAGCATCGCCATGATCGTGTCTCTCCCTTCCCCTTTTCTCCACATCTCCGATGTTTATAAGACGTATGAAGACGCGCCGTTGCTGTGCGGGGCGACGTTTGGCGTGGAGCGTGGGGAAATCGCCTGCTTGCTCGGGCCGTCGGGCAGCGGGAAGACGACGCTGCTGCGCATCATCGCCGGGCTGGAGACGCCGGAACAGGGGACGGTCGCCATCGAAGGCGCGGACGTGACGGCGCTGCCCGCCCACCGGCGCGGCGTCGTGCTGATGTTCCAGGATTACGCGCTGTTCCCGCACCGCACGGTGGCGCAGAACATCGCCTTCGGCCTGCGGATGCGGCGGCACTCGCGCGCCGCCATCGCCGCGCGGGTCGCCGAGATGCTCGCCCTCACCGGCCTGGAAGATTTCGCCGACCGCGACGTGAACGTGCTCTCCGGCGGCGAACGCCAACGGGTGGCCCTGGCGCGCAGCCTCGCCCCGCAGCCGCGCCTGCTGCTGCTCGATGAACCGCTCGGCGCGCTCGACCGCAACCTGCGCGAGCGGCTGCTCGAAGACCTGCCCGTCATCCTGCGGCGGGTCGGCGTCACTGCCATCACCGTGACGCACGACCAAGAAGAGGCGTTCGCCCTCTCGGACCGTGTGATCTTGCTCAACGAGGGCCGCGTCGTGCAGACCGGTCGCCCGGAGGCGCTCTACGACCATCCCCACGATACGTGGGTGGCGCGCTTTCTGGGATTGGAGAACTTGTTCCCGGCGCGAGTACGCCATCCACAGCAAGTAGAAGCGGCGTTTGGCGTGTTGGATATGGCGGACAATACAGTGTTGCCGCAACCGGGTGCGGTAGGCCAACTGCTCATTCACCCGTGGGGCATCCACCTCGAAACGGGGGCAGTCAATCTTTTCACCGCGCAGGTAACGCAGCGCGCGTACCACGGCAGCTACTTCCGGCTCACACTGGCTGTGGACGGCGGGACGCTGCGCCTGGATGCCGCCCCCGGCCAAACGCCTCCCGCCCCTGGCGACACCATCCACGGCTGGATAGACCCCACCGCCCTCCGCTGGCTCCCCACCTGATCCCGTCTACC
>DAOUAQ010000059.1:0-16378 GCA_034433375.1 Anaerolineae bacterium
AGCGCACTCGTTGTCATTGTTACGTACTCCTATTCAGTATACTTGCCTGTCAGATTTGTAGAAAACGCCTGTCCTTGACCGCTCGTCCTCTTTATATAGCACACTTTGGCAAACCCGAAAAGCCCAGGCTATCTTGACATTGAATTTCGGCTAACCTAGTTATAAACAACACGATTTGCTTATTGACATTTGTATTGCATCGCAATATAATTATTATAAGTTAAGCCACTCATGTTCTATAGCTTTTGAAAGGAGGGAAATGAACATGGCTATACCAACATCACCTAAAGTAGATTTCCCCATTTGGGAAGCGCGTTGGAAAGCACTAGAAGCCAGTATTGTCAGTTATCAAACAAGATTGAGTCCATATACAAAGGATAACGCTATACAGGCAGCACTGCATAATATGCTCAAGCATCTACAAACATTCGCAGACACCCAGTTCCACTTCTTCTACAATGGTTTTGCCCCCACATATAACTATCAAAGAGTTTGCAGTCCTTTACCAGAAAATATAGAATACAGGTTAGCCTCATCCGATGAGTATCCCCCTGATTACGTTTTAGGCGTGACCTTGAAACAAATCGCATACGATCTTGAAGTTATTCAGCGAGTGGCAGAACAACGTATCTGGGCTTCACAAACAGAAAATGACAGAATAAACAAAACCCTCACTATAGCTGATGGTGTTGCAAAGGTGACTCTTGAAAAAGTATACAACTCTAAGCAGACTACTATCACCGGTAAGCCCCCAACCGTGATCACTTACCTTGAAAAATCGCCCAGCGTGCGTTGTTTTCCCTATCCCATCACTACCGATACTGGCGTAGCTTTAATTGCCATCCCTTTCACATGTGTGTTTCATTCCGATGCGCCTACACCAGAAAATATCCAAGATTATGTCCCGATTTTGCACGAGCTTGGACATTGTGTATTTTGGTATGGCCAAATTAAAGGTGCGGGAGATACGCTAATTCCTATCCACAAAACTCTTAGCCAATCACTAGCAGAAATGAAAGAAAAGACTCCATGGTGCTTCCGCTGGATAGAGGAAATCTTTGCCGATGTTTTTGGTTGTATCATCGGCGGTCCGGTCATCGCCTTAAGTGCTCAAGATCTGGCGATGGTAGCATCTGAAAAAGAATTTACCAAAAACGACGGAGAACATCCAATACCTGCAATACGCCCAATCATCTATACAAATGTCCTTCAAAAGCTTAACAATGGTGTTCCGAACGGACTGACTACAAAATTAGAAGAGCACTGGAAAACTCGGCAAAAAGAAAGACTTCAGCACGAACCGGAGAAAGGGGAATTCACAGTTTTTGAGGAACAAAGTACACAAGATTCCTGGCAATGTATTGTTCAGAGAGTTGGCTTCGCAGATGCTATGAGAGAGATCAACACGGTCATAACAGAGATTATTAAACAAGTATTCAACAATGATTCTTCTCTCAAGCAGATCTTCAACGGTTTTTGGGGAAACGAGGTATCTTCCACTCTTATTAGTGATGACACTCTGGAAAACCTATATACCTTGTTCCAAAACCGTATAAATAGACTCGTTGAATCCACTTCACAACCGACACCTTCACAACCGACACCATTGACAGACAGAGACAAAACAGTAAGCTTCAGTGCTCCTACAAAAAGAACTTGGGAAGATTGGGTATGCATCAACGACTATCTCGACAAGCCTTTATCTGAGTATAAAACAGCAGATGAAATCCCTGCTATAGACGGAAGCGAAAGAACAAAAGGCAGAACAGGCTGGCTCAACGTCCTATACGCTGGCGGATGGGCCACCAAAGGGCCTACAACCAATCCCAGCGTTAAGTGAATCACACACCAGTCAAAGATAACTATGCCCGTTTTGTTCCAAACGGCGTTGTGTCACCTGCAACAATTGCGGATGCTGTAATGCCTGGGCGATATTGAGCACTATATCCCACCTGGCGCACGCTTCATCACGCTGATCAAGTTCCAGGTAAAGATCGCCGATGTGCAGTTGAACACAGGCTTCAAGAAAAGTGAAATCGAGTTCCTGACACAAAGAAAGACTCTGACGGGCAATATCCAGAGCCAAGACGTATTCTGTTTTACCTTCGTAGATCATGCTCAATTGATAAAGCAAGGAGGCTTTTTCTCCCTTGTCGCCTACTGTTTTGAGTAAGTTCAGGCTGTCCTCGGCATAAACCTGAGCCAGTTCGAAGTGATGTTGCCGACGGTAGACATCAGCCAATACACCTATTGTTTCAGCGATTTCGCTGCGGTCCTGGTATTTTTCGCATAGCAGCAAAGCGTGTTTACCGCGTCTTTCAGCGAGATCAAGGTCATTTTGATCAATCGCGATACTCATCAGGAGATTCAATGTTCGGATTGCCGCTTGTTCTTCACCCGCAGACTGCTGCATAGCGAGCGCCTGCTCCGCGATTTCTCGTGCTTTGTCAAATTCACAACGGAGACGATAGATTCTGGCTTCTGCGTAGAGTGTTTCAGCAATCCCTACCGAATCGTCGAGTTCTTCCCAGATCCGACGGCTTTCCAATAAAAGATGCTGCGACTTGTCATAATCAGATTCGTGCTCAAACGCAATGCGCGCCAGGTAACACTGTGTGCTGGCTATGCCTTGCTGGTCTTTTAGCGAGGTATAGATCTCCAATCCCTTTACAAAATGTGTATCAGCTTCAACATAATCTTTTTGCTCCAGGCACGCTCGCCCCCAGCGTTGAAGACACAAAGCCAGTGTTGGCAAATCGCCCAAGGTTCGAGCTGACTCACAGACCCAGACATAACTCTGGCGCGCGTCCGAGAAATAGCCGCGCGTAAACCAGATGTCTGTCAACGCATTGGCATACCCAATCACCTCTGTCCATAACGCATACGCATAGGCAACGCGCATTCCGGCAGCGAGATTGTTCCACTCGCGTTCTAATTCACCGTAGTTGTGTTGATGGTCGCTGGCATATTCAAGGTAATACGTTACCAGGCGTGTATAGACAGGATCAGCCTGCACCAGAGACTCGCGGGCAAAGTCGGCCAAAAGGGGGTGTTGCCAATAACGCACAGATCCCGCCTCACCTTTCTGCGAAAGTAATGACAAATCAACTAGAACACCCAATGTATCCTCGGCGGACCACTCGTCGTCCATTTCTGCGATTTTGGCAAATGCGGCAGCAGTGAACGTGCGCCCTTCAAAAACGGCCAGGCGCGCAAAATTCTCACGCAAATCGTCACCTAAGGCATCCCAACTCGAGGCAAAGCTGGCGCGCACCTCCAAATCTCCGATTTTCAGTTCCTGCAATCGCCTTTTTTTGTCGCGCAATCGCTCTGCGAAATGTGCCAGTCCCCAATGACGGCGTGAAGGTGAAGCAAGCCGCCTCGCCGCGATTTCCAACGCTAATGGCAGACAACCCAAAACCTGGCAAATCTCATCCGCAGCTTTACTTTCAGCCAATACCCGCTGCTCACCGATAAAGTGCGCCAGCAAACGGCGACTTTCCTCAGACGGCAGGGCATCCAAGGGTTCATTTGTGTTTGGCGCCGTTGCCAAAGAGAAAGCAAGTTCCGCGTTGCGCGTCGTGATAAGAACCGTACACTGCGGACCGTTGGGCAGGAGTGGTTGTATTTGCTCCCGATTTTGCACATCGTCCAGTATGACCAGAACCTTCTTTTCGAACAATGCACTCCGCAATGCCGCTGCGCGGTCGGCCAAATCAGAATATCCGCGAAGATCAAGCCCGTAAGTCGCTGCCCATTCATCCAAAACCGCCAGTGGCTTGCTCTTCGTCGCATTTGCCCAAAGTACGCCATCAGGGAAATAATCACGCATCGTGTAAGCTATATGGATTGCCAGCGAAGTTTTTCCGATCCCTCCCATACCGGTAAGACAATAAATATTCAGACCCTGACTCCGCGTCAGAATGTTTTCAAAGTCGGCCAATTCTCTATCACGGTCAATGAAAAATGGAACATCAACAACTGTAGGGAAAGGCACACCGGCGCGTGGAGCAACTGGGTTGCGCAAGCTCATCTCAATTTCTCCCGCCAGTGTGGCTAGTTGGATATGGCAAGCGTCGCCAGGATCAGTCAGGTCACTTAACACTCGTAAAAACAAGACCAGCCCATTTTCTTGAGAAGCGCTATATTGACTATGGAGGAAATCAATGATGCACTTTATTCGAGCATCAGGACTGTCGGCGCCTGGGAATTTGCCCTGCCAGGCATATATACGTTGATCGGAAAATACAGATCGCAATGCCATGTTGCTGTCAAAAGGCCCGCAGCGTAGCAGGGTCTCATTGAGACGTTTGTATAAGGCAGGCGGAATGCCAGGTTCGTCAATACGACTTGCCGATTGGGGAGGAGCTGGTCCCTCACCTCCGGCCCCAGGCTCAGACAAAATCGTTAGCGCGGATGACGCGAGCATAGCCGGCGTCTCGCCGTCATATAAAGAGGGCGCGCTTGTCCACGCTTGCTCAAAAGCCTGCTGGAACTCGGCCGCACTTTGATAACGATATTTCGGTAGTTTTATCAGAGCCTTTCGCACAACCTGTTCAACGGTCGGGGGAACATCAGGTGCAAATTGCCGGAGAGAAGGGACTGGGTCGTATTGATGTTTGTATAGCAAGGCCTCGACGCTGTCGGCGACAAAAGGTGTGCGACCTGCCAGCATTTCATACAGCACGACGCCCAAAGCATAAATGTCTGCGCGATGATCTGGTGACCCCTTACGGATCTGTTCGGGTGCGATGTAAGCCGGTGTACCGATAGCGCCTGTCAGTGTATGCCCTGTTTCCGCTAAAACACGGGCAATCCCAAAGTCAGTGAGTATGGCGTTACCATCCTCGTCCAACATGATATTACTCGGCTTGATGTCGCGATGCACGACCCCTCGGCTATGACTATGCGCTAACGCTGCGGCTAACTGCTCAATGATATGCCTGACCTGCAGATGAGAAAGGCAGTCACCTGTAAGTTCGAGACGCTCCAATCTGTCGCGAAGGGTTTCACCTTTGATGAACTCCAACACCATATAGTAGCCACCATCATAAGTGCCGAAATCGTATAGCTGCACAATATGCGGGTGGCGCAAACGCGCGATGGCTTGAGCTTCACGCCTGAAACGTTCATCGAGAATCGGATCGCCAACCTGGTCGGATCGCAAAAACTTGATAGCTGCTTCACGCTCCAATTCCAGGTGTAAAGCGCGATAAACATCCCCCATACCGCCACGACCAATCGCATTGAGGATTTTGTAAGCACCCAATTGCTGACCAATCCAGGGATCGTTTACCATGATGGCACTCCTACTCACTTACAGTCATGATGATCACACAACCTCTTTCCTTAATTATACTAGAAAAATCCGTGCAATTACAACAAAACAATTTTCAAATCGAGAAAAATATAAAGAAAAAACCAAATCTTTATCAATCCCGGCCTCGCATCGTCCGCAATCCATGCAATATACTTCTGACCATGTTATAATATGCTGTGAAGTATAGCTATTGCATAACAGCATCATTCACGACTCACGATTGATCTTTGCTTTGGAGGTGTATGGGGACGTTCGTAGACATTCGCAGCCAGCTTGTCCGCGGTATCGCCGCCGCTAAGGCCGGAGATAAAGCGGAAGCCAGGCGTTACCTGGAGCGTGTCGTGCTGGACAGCGCCGCCACGCACGATCAAAAGGCCCAGGCCTATCTCTGGCTGACCGGACTCACCGACGATCCAGCGGAAAAGCGTGAGTATCTCGAACACGCACTGGCGCTCGATCCCACTAACGCCGGAGCGCGGCGTGGGTTGGCGATTCTCGACGGGCGGTTGAAGACGGAAGACATCATTGATCCAGACCGCCAACCCGCCCCCAAACAACCGGAGACGCCACAACCGGTCACAGCCAGGCGTTTCGTCTGCCCACAGTGCGGCGGGGTGATGCAGTTTGAACCCGGCGGGAAGATGATCCACTGCGCGCATTGCGGGCATTGCGGGCATCGGCAGACGATCTTCACCGCACTCAAAGACGGCCTGGCTGTGGAAGAACATGACTTTGCCGTCGCTCTCGCCACAGCAGAAGGTCATGCGCTGCCTGCTGGGATGCATACGCTGCACTGTCAAGGCTGTCAGGCAAAGCTTTTGCTCACCGGAGAACTTACGGCGCAGTGTCCCTATTGTGGCTCCTCGCACATCGCCGAGATTGAGGCGCAGGAGATGGTGCAACCGGAAGGCATTATCCCCTTCGCCGTCACCGCAGATGAAGCGACGAAGACCTTCCGCCGCTGGCTCGATAAAAACATCCACAGCGACCAAATCCGCACGACGCGCGTGCGCGGCCTCTACCTGCCAGCGTGGACGTTCGACATCAGCGGGGAAGTGCGCTGGCGCGGCACTGAACCGAGCGATAACCGCTCTTCTGGGTCAGGATTCGGCTTGAAGGTGAGTGGAAGCGGCATTGGCATTGGCGCTACGGGTGGATATGGCGGATCGCAGAAACGCATCCACGAGGGCAGCCACTACGTGCTCGAAGACGATATCCTCATCCCGGCAACGCATACTCTACCCCAGAATTTGATTGAGGTCTTCCACAAATTTCTGCTCAAGGAGGCCGTCCCCTACGACAGCGCCTTCCTCGCGGACTGGCCTGCCGAAATCTACACGATCTCGCCATCGGACGCTTCGCTCTCGGCCCGGCAGATCGCGCTCAAGAAGGGGGAGAAGGCCGCGCGTATGCAAGCGACGATCAGAGTCCCCAACATCCAGAACGTGCAGACGTTCCCTTCCAATATGGCAGCCCTCTCGTACAAACTGCTGCTGCTCCCCCTCTGGATTGCCAACTATCGCCTCGAAGGGACGGTGTACACCGTGGCGGTCAACGGGCAGACGAACAAAGTGAGCGGGCAAAAACCCGCCGGTTTCTTCAAGAAATTGTTCGGGGATATTCTTGGTTGAACGATCAAACCTGACAGGTCGCAGAAGACCTGTCAGGTTTGAGAGGATCACACTTTTGGAGGAAAATGATGACAGATCAATACAACATTCCCAGACTCGAATACCCGCGCCCGCAGTTCCGGCGCGAACCGTGGATCAACCTCAACGGCCCGTGGACGTACACGTTCGACTTCGGCAAGTCGGGGGTGCAACGCGGCTTCGCCGACAGTGAAGGCTTTGACGGTACGATCACCGTGCCCTTCTGCCCGGAGAGTCCGCTTTCGGGCGTCAACCACAAGGATTTCATCGAGATGATGTGGTACCAGCGCTCGTTGGCAATTCCGGCGGATTGGGCCGGTAGGCGCGTCATCCTGCATTTCGGCGCGGTGGATTACGAGAGCGAGGTCTTCATTGACGGCGCGTCGGTGGGCCGGCATTGGGGCGGGACGGCCTCGTTCAGCTACGACATCACGGCCTATGTGACGCCGGGCAACACGCACAATCTCGTCGTCTATGTGCGCGATGAAGTGCGCTCCGGGCAGCAACCCGGCGGCAAGCAGTGTCCAGCGCTCAAGTCATACGCCTGCTTTTACACGCGCACAACCGGCATCTGGCAGACGGTGTGGATCGAGGGATTGTCGAATTTTGGATTGCGGGATTGCCAGATTGTGCCGGACGTGGATAATGCGCGTTTCATCGTCACGCCGCGTTTCTACGCACTCAAGAATGGTTTGCGCTTCCGCGCCACGCTCAAGGACGGTGGCGCCGATGACGGCGCTACCGTCATCAGTCAGGCGGAGACCATCGCGGCTAACGGCATCCCGTGTGTGCTACCGGTAGATGCGCCCAGGCTGTGGTCGCCGGATGACCCGTTTTTGTACGACCTGACCTTTGAGGTGCTGGACGGCGACGTCGTGATTGACACCGTGCAAAGCTACGCCGGGCTGCGCAAAATCCACATCGAGGGCAACCGTGTCTTCCTGAACAACGAACCGCTCTACCTGCGGCTGGTGCTCGACCAGGGCTTCTATCCCGACGGCATCTGGACTGCGCCGACGGACGAGGCATTGAAACACGACATCGAGCTATCGCTGGCGGCCGGCTTCAACGGCGCGCGCTTGCACCAGAAAGTTTTCGAGGAGCGCTTCCACTACTGGGCGGACAGGCTTGGCTATCTCACCTGGGGCGAATCGTCCAGTTGGGGCATTGACGTGAAGGACGTGGTGAGTGCGCGCAATTTCCTGGCGGAATGGCGCGAGATCGTCACCCGCGACCGCAACCACCCCTCGATCATCGCGTGGACGCCGTTCAACGAGACGCACGACACCGGTGACACGCGCCAGCACTATCGTCTCCACAGCGATGCGGCCAAACTCACCCGCGACCTCGACCCCACGCGCCCGGTCAACGACGCCAGCGGTTACGTCCACGTGGACACCGACCTGTGGACGGTTCACAACTACGAGCAAAATCCAGACAATCTGCGCGACCAACTCAAGCCGCATCCGCAGCACGGTCCCTTCCGCAACTTCCCCGACCGCGAGGTGGCTTATGCCGGCCAGCCTTACATCGTGGATGAATACGGCGGCATCAAGTGGATTCCGCGCGCCGACCTGGTCTACGCCGACAATTCCTGGGGCTATGGCAACGCCCCGCAGACGTTGGAGGAGTTCTACACGCGCCTGGAAGGGCTGACCGACGTATTGCTGTGCTACGATCATATCGTCGGCTACTGCTACACGCAGTTGACCGACATCGAGCAAGAACAGAACGGCGTCTACAACTACGACCGGACGGAGAAGTTCGATATGGCGCGGGTAAAATCTATTTTCACGAAGAACCAGGCGTAAAAACAAAGGGGATTTTGTGGCGGGGCGAAGCCCCGCCACAAAATCCCCTAAAAGCTGTTAGCAAAGAAAGGAGAGACCTATGAACAGCGATTTGGCATTGATTATTGACCTTACTGAGCGGGAGTACCACGGCATGTCGTTCAACGCGCCGCCGTTGCGGAAGATGCTCGACAAGTTGACGTTGGCTGAGGTCACGTCCACCGACACCTACGAAGGTTATTCAGTGTGGAGCATTGTGTTGCACCTGCTGTACTGGAAATACCAGTTGCTGGAGTGTTTGAATGTACCTGACCTACCGGACTACCCCTACCAGAAAGACAATTGGCCCGCACTTCCCGAAGTCCGCTCGCAAGAAGCCTGGGAGGAAACACTTGCCCTGATGGATGAATTCCACAACATCTACGTGTCTGCATTGCGCGCCCTTCCTGCGAGCAAGCTGGATGAGAAAATGGAATTCCAATGCACATGGGGAGAGACTATCGCCTGGATGACGACGCACGACACCTATCACATCGCCCAAATCCGCAACATGGGCCTCAAACATTTCGCCGAGGGTGAATGACGATGGAGAGCAAAATCCTGTACTTCGAGACGCCGGGCCTCGACAACACCGACGCGACGTTACGCATGGCGCGGGAGCGCGCCGAAGCCTTAGAGATCACACAAGTCGTCGTCGCCTCATCACACGGGTACACGGCCAGACGGGCGAAGGACATCTTTGCGGGGATGGATGCGCAAATTATCGCCGTCACCATCTGCGGAGGATTCCAGAAGGAAGGCTGGGTGATGACGCCCGAAGAGCGCGCCGAACTGGAAACACGCGGCGTCACCGTGCTCACCTCGCTGCACGCGCTCGGCGACGACGTGAGCGACGCTTTTGGCGGCGCCCCGTCCAACAAAATCGTCCGTGAGACGCTCTACCGCTTCTGCCAGGGGATGAAAGTCGCGGTGGAAGTGGCGTTGATGGCGGCGGACGCCGATCTGCTGGACATGGACCGCGAGATCATCGCCGTGGCGGGGACGGGCGAGGGCGCGGATACAGCAGTGGTCCTCAAACCGGCTTATGCCCGCAAGTTCAAGCAACTGGAAATCCGCGAGATTCTGGCGAAGCCCAGAAAAGCATGACACAAGAGCGCGATTACATCCGCGAGTTGGCGCGGCAAGTGGCGGAGATTGCCGCCAGCGACGAGAACGCCGCCATCCAACAACGCTGGCGCGATGTCAACGCGCTGCGCCGGCCTGACCGCGCGCCGGTCTGGTGCCGGCCCGTCGGCGCGTGGGACGAACTCCTGCCCAATAGCGCGCTGCACTGCGCCGATCCCTGGCTGCGCGGCCTGGAGAACCACTTCCGCCAAATCCTCATCAAACACGACATCGCCGACGACAGCCCGGTTTCACTCTGGTTCGGCGTTCACGCCTATTTCGACGTGACGCCTGCCAACACCTGGGGCGTGGACGTCGCGCACACAGAAAGCGACGTAGAGGGCGGCGCGTGGGGCTACGCGCCGCCGCTCAAAACCGAGGCGGATTTTGACAGGCTGACGTTGCCGGTCTTCACGTACAACGCCGCCAAAACCCAGGCCAATCTGGAGCGCGCCCACGACCTGCTCGGCGACATTCTGGAGGTACGGCTGACTTGTGGCGCGCCGCTCGGCGCGACGTTAGGGACTGCCGCCGCCGACCTGCGCGGTCTCACCCAGATGATGCTGGATATGGTGGACGCGCCAGAATTGATGCACCGGCTGATGGCTTACCTGCGCGACGCGACACTCGGCGCGATGGCGCAAGTCCGCGCGACGGGGCTGCTCACGCCGAACACGTGCGAGCCGATGACGTGCAGCGACCCGCTGCCCAGTAGCGATCCTATCGGCGAACCGGCGGCCGACGGCAGAAGCGGGTACGCGAATATGTGGATCATGGCGAACAGCCAGGAATTCGAGGGTGTCTCGCCAAAGATGTGGCGGACGTTCTGCCTGGAATACCAGCGCCCGATCATCGAGCAATTCGGGCTGAGCGCGTATGGCTGCTGCGAGAATTTGACGCACAAAATTCAAGGCGTCCTGTCGCTCAAAAACCTGCGCATCTTCGTGTGCAGCGCGTGGACGGATTTGGCGAAAGTGCAAGCCGCCGTCGGCCAGAACTACGTCATCATGTGGCGACAAAAAGCCAGCGACGTAGTGTTTCCGGACGACCTCAGCGTCATCCGGCGCGACCTGGAACACGGCGCGCAACAGTTGCAAGGCTTTCGCTATCAGATTGTGTTGCGCGAATTGCAGACGCTCGCCGGACACCCGCGCCGCCTGCACGACTGGACGCGCATCGCCAAAGAGATGGCGGAGAAATACGCTTAGCAGGTGCGTCGCACTTCAGAAAGTGCGACGCACCTATCAAAGGAGCCACAGTTATGATGACCTCGTTTGAAATCGTGGACAATTTATTGCGCGGCAAGCCGGCCGAGCGCGTGGGCTTGATGGATGGCCCGTGGGCGGAGACGATTGCGGCGTGGGTGCAACAGGGCTACCCCACGCGGATGGTCTACAAAGAACCCGGCGATACATGCTGGCGGCCTGACGATGGCCGGTGGGACGATGTCACGGTTGCCGGGGAATACGTCGAGCCGGTTCCGGCCTGGGAACACTTCGGCTACGATCAGGTAGGCATCGGCCCGTGGTTCGATGTGCTGCCGCTCATTGATTACGACGAGCTGGTGGAAGAGACCGACGAGTGGGACGTGCGCCGCAACGGCGCGGGCGCGGCGCTCAAGTATTGGAAGCACAAATCCGGCACGCCGGAGCACATTGACTTCCTGATGACCTCGCGCGAAGTGTGGGAACGCGACTATCGCCCGCACGTCGTCGCCTGGAACCCGGCGCGCGTGGACCTGGACGAGATGCGCAAGAGCATCGCCAAAATCGGCGACGCGCCGGTGTGGAAGCACTACGGTCACCTCTTCATCTGGGAACTGGCGCGCAAGAGTATGGGCGATGTCACCCTGTACCAAAGCCTGCTGCTCGACCCAGACTGGCTGCACGATTACAACCGCGTCTACACCGATCTCTACAAACGCGCGTTCACCTATATGTTCGAGCAATTAGGCTTGCCGCACGGCGTCTGGCTGTACGAAGATATGGGTTACAAGAACGGCCTGTTCGCTTCGCCCAAAGTGCTCGGCGAGCTGATCTTCCCCTACTACAGGGAGATGGTGGATTTCTTCCACGGCTACAACTTGCCCGTCGTCCTGCACACCTGCGGGAGCACGGCGCAGGCGTTGCCGCTCATCGTCGAGGCCGGCTTCGACGCGCTCAATCCGATGGAGCGCAAGGCGAAGGGCAACGACCCGTTCGCCTTCGCCGAGCAGTACGGTGACAAGCTGGCCTTTGTCGGCGGGCTGGATGCGCGCGTCTTTGAGAGCAACGACCGCGACCTCATCCGCCGCGAGATGACGGCCTACATCGAGGGGATGAAAGCGCGCGGCGCGCGCCTGATTTTCGCCTCCGACCACTCCATTTCGCCCAACACGCACTACGACAGCTACCGCTACGCCCTGGACGTGTACCGCGAGTGTATGTGGTATTGATTCAAGAAGCGCGAGCATCTTGCCGTTCCCAAAAGCGGAAAGATTGACTACACGACTAACGACGACAAAACTTTTTCAGAAGGAACACAAACACAATAATGACTACAGGTTACGTTTGTAATATCCAGCGTTTCTCCGTCCACGATGGGCCGGGGATTCGCACGACCGTCTTCCTCAAAGGCTGCACGCTGCGCTGCTTCTGGTGTCACAACCCGGAGAGCATCCGCCCTAAGCCGGAAATCCAGTTCTTCCCCAATCGCTGCATCGGCTGTGGGGCATGTGTGGAAGTGTGCCCCGAAGGCGCGCAGACGTTCGACGCAAACGGCGCGCGCCTCTTCGACCACGCGAAGTGTGTCGCGTGCGGTAAGTGCGTGGACGTGTGCTACGCCGAGGCGCTCGTCTTCAGCGGCAAAGCGATGACCGCCGAAGCCGTCGTGGACGAAATTCTGCTCGATCGCGCGTTCTACGCGAACTCCGGCGGCGGCGTGACGCTTTCCGGCGGCGAACCGGCGCTGCAAGTAGATTTTTCGCGGGAGATTCTGGAACGCTGCCGGGCGGCCGGCTTGCACACCGCCATCGAAACCGCCGCCAACGTACCGTGGGATAGCCTCGCGGCGCTCCTGCCCCTCACCGATCTGGTGATGATGGACCTCAAACACATGGATTCCGCCAAACACCACGCCGCCGTCGGCGCGCCGAACGCGCTGTTGTTGGCGAATGCGCGCCACCTTGTCGAGAGCGGCAAGCCCATCATCTTCCGCATCCCCGTCATCCCCACGGTGAACGACACGCCGGAGGAAGTCGCCGCCATGGCCGCCTTCGTGCGCGAGCTGCGTGACCTGCGCGCGGCGCACCACAATGGCAGCCCTGGCGATCCCGCCCCTATCACATTGGAACTGCTGCCCTTCCATCGTATGGCGGGGGATAAATACAACAGCCTGGGATGGGACTATCGCGCCGCCACGCTGACCCCGCCTGCCAAAGAACACATAGCGCTACTCGCCGACGCCGCGCAGGCGCAAGGCATCCCCGTCCACAGCAGGTAGGCGATGCTCGATTTGCTCAAATTCGCCCTCATTCTCGGCGTGACGATTTTTCTGCTGACGCGCAAGTGGGACCTCGGCCTAATCCTGCTGCTGGATTCGGGGCTGGCGGGAATCTTGTTCACCTACCCGCCGCTCAAACTGCTACAGGCGATGTGGCGCGGCGTGTTTGCTGCTGATACCTGGAACCTGGCTGGCGCCGTCTTCCTGGTGCTGCTGCTGGCCGAATTGATGCGCCGTACACACGCAATGGAACGCATGGTCGGCGCCTTGCAAGTCGTCGTGCCCGACAGCCGCGTGGTACTGGCGCTGATGCCCACGATGATCGGCCTGATGCCGATGCTCGGCGGCGCGATGTTCTCCGCGCCGATGGTCAACGAGATTGGCACGCGGCTCGACCTGACGCCCAGCCGGAAAACGTACATCAACTACTGGTTCCGCCATTCGATGGAGTACGTCTTCCCGCTCTACTCGTCGCTGCTGATGGTGTCGGCGCTGCTCGGGGTCTCAGTCTACGCCTTCGTGCGCGCGTCGTGGCCGCTCACCATCGCGGCGATGAGCGGCGGTGTGATCTGGGGCCTGGCAGGGATCCGCCAGGAAATGCACAATACGAACCGCGCGGCGGACCGCGTCGGTGCAGCCTGGCGCGACCTGCTCGCCAGTATGTGGCCGATTCTGCTGGTGATTGTGATTGTGGTCGTTTTGCAGTTCAACATGCTCATCAGCCTGGCGGTGATCTGCGTGCTGTTCGCCATCATCAAGCGCATCGGGCCGGAGCAGTGGCGCGACGTACTCGCGCGCAGCCTGCCGGCGCAGACATTCTCATCGATCTTCGGCGTGATGATCTTCAAGCAAGTGCTGCAAGACGTGGGCGCAGTGGAACAGATTCCGCAGGCGTTGGGGACGTTCGGCCTGCCGCCGCTCATCGTCGCCTTCGTCGTGCCGATGCTGGTGGGGCTGGTGACGGGGACGGCGCCCGCCGCAATGGCGTTAAGCCTGCCGCTGGTCGCACCGCTGATGACCGGATTGCCCATTGAGACGCTGGCTTCCGGGGTGTGGATGTTCGTCGGTTGTTTCAGCGGCATTATGCTCTCGCCGATGCATCTATGCCTGGCGCTCACCCACAACTACTTCGGCGCGAGTTGGGGGCCGCTCTACAAGGCGTTGCTGCCATCCGTCAGCATCATCATCGCCACGGCGGTAGGCATCCTGATCCTCCGCTGATAAAGATGAACGCAACGGATTGAGTGGATTTTAACAGATTCGGACTTCGGACTTTAAACTATGAGAAGGAGGAAACAATGCCAGACCGTAAAATAGCCCTGATTACCGATAGCACATGCGACATTCCGCCGGCTTTACGCGAACAGTACGGGATCAACGTGGTGCCGCTTTCTATTATTTGGGGAGATGAGCAATTGCGCGACGGGGTAGACATCCAGGCGGAAGCGTTTTACACGCGCTTGAGCGCCGACCCCACCTACCCTACCACCTCGCAGCCGACGCCGCAGGATTTCCTGAGCGCCTACGAAAAGGCACGGCAACACGGCGCACAAGAGATCGTCGTCATCACGATCAGCCGAGCGATGAGCGGCACGTATGAGTCGGCGCAGTTGGCCGCGCCGATCATCGGCCTGCCGGTACACTTGGTGGATTCCAAAGCCAACTCGATGAGCCTGGGCTGGCAAGTGCTGGCAGCCGCGCGGGCGCGCGAAGCCGGCGGGGACGTCGCCGCGATGCTCGCCGCTGCCGATGCAGCCCGCAAAAGTATGGTCTACATCATCACACTGGACACGCTGGAATACCTCCGCAAAGGTGGGCGGATTGGCGGAGCGAGCGCGTTCATCGGCACACTGCTGAACTTCAAGCCGCAAATCCTCGTGAACCACGAGACCGGCATGGTCGAAGCCGGGCGGCGCACGCGGACGCGCCAGAAAGCGATCCAGGCCTTGCACGATGACTTCTTCGCCCAGGTAGATACCCGCAAAAAGATGCGGATCGCCGTGCTGCACAATGCCACATTGCCCGAAGCTGAAGCCCTGGCAGCGCGCGTGCAGGTCGAATTCGCCCCGGCGGAGCTGATCATCAGCATCGTCTCGCCGGTGTTGGGCGTCCACACCGGGCCGCGCGCCATCGCGTTGTGCGGTTACACGGAAGAGTAGTGGCATCTCTGGAAACCGCAACTTCTTCCCGGTGGGTATGGCTGCGCGGTGTGACGCGGGCCACACCGATTGTGATGGGCTACGTCCCCATCGGCTTCGCCTATGGCGTGCTCGCGCAGCAGGCCGGCCTTTCGACGCGGAACAGCGTGCTGATGTCGCTGCTCGTGTACGCGGGATCGGCGCAATTGATCGCTGTGGGACTGTTTGCGACCGGTGCGCCGGCGCTGTCGCTCATCCTCACGACGTTCGTAGTCAACCTGCGCCACCTGCTGATGTCGGCGGCGCTGTCGCCGTATATGCGGCACTGGCGCAAAGGCGAACTGGCCGCCTTCGCCTACGAGCTGACCGATGAGAGCTTCGCCGTTCACATCGCGCAGTTCCCCGAAACTACGCCGCCCAAAGCTGAAGTGTTCGCCGTCAACGTCACCGCGCAGCTTTCGTGGATCCTGGGATCGTGGTTGGGCGCGGTCGCCGGGCAATTGATCGCCGACGTGAAGCCGCTGGCGCTGGACTACGCCCTGCCGGCGATGTTCATCGCGCTGCTGGTGATGCAGATCAAGGACAAAAAACACGTCCTCGTCGCCGCTACAACCGGCCTGCTCGCCGTTGCACTGACCCTGGGCGGATTGGGACACTGGGCCGTCATCCTCGCCGCCCTCATCGGCGCGACACTCGGTGTAGTATTGGAAATTGGTGATCAGAAATGACTCCCCTGAAAAAACCGCCAAGTCGCCAAGAACGCCAAGTTTTTTAATGAGCAAATGAATAAAATTTGTAAAAATGCGCAAATTTATTAAAATTACTTATGTATTTTTT
>DAOUAQ010000060.1:0-2968 GCA_034433375.1 Anaerolineae bacterium
AGTCCGGGCGCGGGCCGACCCAGCCGTCGTCGTCGAAGATGACGTTCTTGCTGTCGTCGAAGAGCGTCCAGCCGGCGCGGGAGAGCAGCCCCTCGTCGAGCGCCGCGTCGCCCTCGCACTCGTCGAGCGTGCGCCGCGTGCCGCGCAGGTTCGCTGGGTTGGGCGCGCCGGGCGTCCAGGTGACGGATTCACCGTTGAGGATGAAGGTGATCGAGAGGGTGTCGGTGCTGAATCTTCCGTCAGCAGATTCAGCAGATTTAGGAAAAGTTGTATAGTGCAGCGTTAGGTCGCCGGTGTCGATGGTGAGTGCGCCGTTTGTTTCCTCTACCGTGAACTTGGGCGGGGACTCCGTGTAGCGCGTGGGGAAGGCGTAGGTGCAGCGATCCTCGAAGACGCTTGTCTCCGACCATTCCAGCCGGATCAGGCGCGGCGTGAGAACGGTGAAACGGGCGTTCTCCCGCACCACCACGGCGTCGGGGTGCGCGATAGGTTGTCCACGGAAACGAATGCGCTCGTAAAGTTCGGATGTCGTCATAAAGGCTCCTTCAGGATAGGTTGAAAGTTCAAGGTTGAAAGTTCAAGGTTGAAAGTTCAAAGTTGAAAGTTCAAGGTTGAAAGTTCAAGGTTTGAGCTTGATTATACAACGTCATGCGGATCAGACAATTCGGAGGGTCAAAACCATTGACATGCAAGGGAACGAAGGTATAATAAAAACATACCGACCAGTCGGTTTTTATTCAGGACCGGCGTGTAAATTAACATCCTCATTTTTATAGTAGCGCGGGCCAGAGGTCCGCGTTACAGAATTTCCCTCTTTCCGGCTGACTTTTTATCCACAATCTCTGTAAAAGTAATGTTCTGTTGCGATTTGTATATTGTGGCTCATTCAATAATGGATTTTTCGGCTCTTATTTTACAACAGACATACATACGGAGGTTAAAATGAATCTAGTCACAGGCGCGACAGGCCACATTGGCAATGTCTTGGTGCGCGAGTTGCTATCACAGGGGCAGCCCGTGCGCGCGATGGTGCTTCCCAATGACAACTGCCAATCCATCGAAGGTTTGCATATCGAAAAGGTAGAAGGCAACGTCCTCAAGCCCGAAACGCTCGACCGGGCGATGGAAGGTGTGGAGACTGTCTACCACCTCGCGGGGATCATCTCCATTATGCCGGGCGCGGAAACGGTGATGCACAAAGTCAACGTAGACGGCGCGTGCAACACGGCGCAGGCGGCGCTCAGAGCGGGCGTCAAGCGGATGGTGCATATCAGCTCTATCCACGCGCTCAAGCGGATGCCGCACGGTATTTGCATTGATGAGACCATCCCCTTTGCGCCGGACAATCCCGCCGGCGACTACGACCGCACCAAAGCAGAAGGTACGCTGGCGGTACTTGATACCGTGGATCAGGGTTTGGACGCCGTCATCGCCTGTCCTACCGGCGTCATCGGCCCCTACGACTATCTGGGTTCGGAGATGGGCAGCGTGATCCTCAACTTCGCGCGGAAGCGGATGCACTTTCTGGTGGAAGGCGCTTATGACTTCGTGGATGTGCGCGACGTCGCCACGGGGCTGACGCAGGCTGCCGACAGAGGCCGCACCGGCGAAACCTACATCCTCTCCGGCGCGCGGATCGAAATCCCGCAAATCAAGCAGATCGTGCAAGACTTCGTCGGCATCCACACGCCGCACATTGTCGTGCCGATGTGGCTGGCAGAGTTTTTCGCCACCTTGACCGAATCCTTCTATCGGTTCACGCACGCGATCCCCAAATTCACCCGCTACTCGCTGCGCACCGTGCAGGAGAACTGCGACTTCAGCCACGCTAAGGCCCACAGTGAGTTGGGGTACACGCCGCGGCCGCTGCGGGAGAGCATCACGGATGCGTTGGCGTGGCGTAGCAGGGTGGCTGGTTGGGCATAAACGTTTCGTTGGACCATGATTCCACACAACAAGCGGCCCGTGAGTCATTCGCGGGCCGCTTGTTGTATCATATGCGCGTTTGCCAAAGCCCGGCATCGGAGTATCATACAGACAAAGCTTGCTGAGTAAGGAGCGCCATGCCCAAACCGATCACCGAAAACACGCTATTTTACGGCGACAATTTGCCCATTTTGCGGGAGCACATCCCCGACGCGAGTGTGGATTTGATCTACCTCGATCCGCCGTTCAATTCCAAGTGATGATGATGGCCTGACCAGGATTACGAGAGATTTGCAATGGATAGACAAAAGATGATTGCCTTCGGTTGGTACGGAGGGAAATACAGCCATTTGGATTGGTTGTTGCCCTTACTGCCTTATGCGACCCACTATTGCGAGCCGTTCGGCGGTTCAGCGGCAGTGCTCATCAATAGAGACCCTGCGCCTATCGAAACCTACAACGATATGGATGGCGAGTTGGCGAATTTTTTCCGAGTATTGCGCGATCAAAAAGAAGCTCTGATCGAAGCTATTGGCTTGACGCCTTTTTCACGAGAGGAATTCGAAAATGCGATCGCGGATTCCACTGAGCATCTCTCGGCGCTGGAAAGAGCACGGAGGTTTTTCGTGCGCGCCAGACAGGTGAGAACGGGATTAGCACAAACGGCCAGCAATGGCCGCTGGGCCCATTGCCGCCTGACCAGTCGCGCAGGAATGGCCGGCGCGGTATCACGTTGGCTTGGCAGCGTCGAAGCTTTACCGGACATCGCGCAACGTCTTTTACGAGTGCAGATCGAACATGATGCGGCTATCAATGTCATCCGACGCTATGACAGTGAAGAAACGCTCTTCTATTGCGATCCGCCCTACCCCCATAGCGCGAGAGGTGACAATAACGCTTACCAATACGAGATGACCGACAATGATCATATCGAATTAGCCGCTATACTCAAAAAAGCCATAGGAAAAGTCGCACTCTCGGGGTATCGTTGCGACTTGCTGGATACGCTGTACAAAGATTGGGATATGATCGAAGCGCCGCC
>DAOUAQ010000061.1:0-14249 GCA_034433375.1 Anaerolineae bacterium
GCTGAAGTACAGACACTGCGCAAGTACTTCCAGGAGCAAGCGTGAGTGTCATCAGCAATACTACTGTCATCTCGAACTTTGCAGCGATAAATCGTCTGGATATTTTACGAACGTTGTACAAACGCCTGTTTATTTCCACGGACGTTTACGCCGAGATACAGGAAGGGCTTGACGAAGGATACAACTTTTACACCCGTCTTAATCAGTGCATCGCTCCCCTCAAAGCATCCGGTTGGATTCACCTCACCGGACTCACTTCCGAAACGGAATTGCATTACCTGGGCATGTTTCCCAGACGCCTGCATAAAGGTGAGGCCTCGTGTTTGGCAATTGCCAAAGTGCGCAACTGGCTTTTGTTGACTGATGACCTGGCAGCGCGTCAAGAAGCCGAACGATTGGGGATAAGTCTCTCTGGCTCATTAGGCTGTCTGGTATTAGCCGTCGAGCGCAAACTCTGCTCTTTGGACATTGCCAATGCACTGCTATTAGCCATGATTCAGCAAGGCTACCGTTCCCCGTTGACAGACCTAACGCCTCTGGTATTTTTAGTTTGATCTCTTCTTGACATTTCCCCACATAATGCTATATTGATCTTGTTCTATATAGACACATATCAATATATAAACAAGATGACGCTCAGCAAAATTATCTCCGAAGACGAAGTCGCCCTCATGCACCGCTACATCTGCGAGGGCATCGGCGATACCAAACGCCTGCGGCTGCTCTACCTCGTCGCCGAGCGCCCGCGCAACGTCACCGAGCTGACCGAGCTGCTGGACGTGACGCAGCCGACCGTCTCCCACCACCTGCGCGTCCTGCGCGAGCGCGGCCTGGTCAACGCCGAACGCGACGGCACCTCCATCTACTACTCCCTGGGCGATCCCCGCATCCTCGAAGCGATGAACATCTTACGCAGTTTCGTGGCGGACAAGATACAAGAGACAGGAAGCAAGAGTCAAGAGTTAAGAGTTAAGAGTTAAGAGTTAAGAGGCAAGATTGGCCGGTTATCATTTGCCATTTGCCATTTGCCATTTGCCATTTGCCATTTGCCATTTTTGCAGGAGGTATACCTATGGGACAATTATCAGCAGAACAGACCAATTGGCTTGAAACGACCTTTGGCGACCGGATGACGACCCGGCGCGTGGAGCGCAAGCTGTACAGTCACGACGTCGGCGAGATGCCGCTGTTGATCAAGCCACTCATTGGCAAACCGATGGCCGGCGCGGTGGTGCAGCCGGAATCGGAGGCGGAGATCGTCGCGTTGGTGAAGTGGGCGGCGGCGAACCGCGTCCCGCTCGTGCCGCGCGGCAAAGCGACATCGGGTTACGGCGGCGTGCTGCCGGTGAAGGGCGGCGTGGTCATCGATTTCTTCCGCATGGCGAAGGTGCTGCGCGTGGACGTCGCAGCGCAGACCGCCACGCTGCAACCCGGCATCGTCTGGGAGAACGCCGACCGCGCGCTGAAGAAGCACGGGATGACACTGCGCACCTACCCCAGCAGTTACCCCTCGGCGACGGCGGGCGGCTGGCTGGCGCAGGGCGGGGCGGGCTACGGCTCCTTCGAATCGGGCTGGTTCCGCGACAACGTCGTCAGCGCGCGCGTCGTTCACGGCGACGGCTCCGTGGGCCTCTTCGAGGGCGAGGGCCTGGATATGATCTACGAGGCCGAGGGCATCACCGGCATCATCACCGAGATGACGATCAAGATCATGCCCGAAGTCCCGCTGGACATCCTCTCCATCGGCTGCCCCGATGCGCGCGAGTTGCAACACCTGCTGGAAGGCTTTATGGAGTGCAACCTGCCGATCTGGTCGATGCACTTCATCAACCCGCGCATGGCGACGATGAAAAACCAGGCCCCGCCGATGATGCACCAGGGTCATCCGGCCGAGAAACACGTGGAATTGCCCGAAACCTACATCACCACGATTGCGGTCCGCCAAACGGACGCCGCCGTCGTGCGGGAGAAATTGGCCGAGCGGATGAACGCCGGCAAGTGCAAGGCCGCCCTGCTCAGTGATGAGATCGCGCAGCACGAATGGCAGAACCGCTTCCGCATTATGACGGTGAAACGCCTGGGGCCGAGTCTGGTCCCGGCGGAGGTCGTCGTGCCGCTCTCCGGCCTCGGCGCGATGCTGTCCGACGTCGAAACCAAAATCGCGCAGCCTCTGGTCAAGGAAGGGATGCTCATCCGCCAGGGACGCAATCCCAAGGGCGAGCCAGAAGTCGTCATCCTGGGCTTCATCCCCGCCGACCAGCGCAAGTTGAGCTACAACTTCGTCTTCCCGCTCTCATTGACCGTCGCCGGGATCGCGGAGAAGTACGGCGGGCGGCCCTATGCCACCGGGCTGTACTATGCCAAGATGGCGCCCAAAGTGCTGGGGCAAGAGCGCGCCAAGGTGATGAAGGAATTCAAAGCGAAGGCCGACCCCGCCGGGATTCTCAACCCGGGCAAGGTCATCGGCAACGCGCTGATCAGCAACGCGCTGATTGCCGCCAACGCCTTCGAGCCGCTGCTACGCCCCTTCGGCAACGCCGTGAGCACCGACGTGGGCGAGAAATTCCCCGACAAGCCCGTGCGCGGCATTCCGGTGGATGTAGCGTGGTATGCCTACGCCTGCTCGCAGTGCGGCTACTGCGTCCAGGAGTGCGATCAATACTACGGGCGCGGGTGGGAAAGCCAGAGTCCGCGCGGCAAATGGTACTGGCTGCGCGAGTATATGGAGGGCCGCGAGAAGTGGGATCAGTTTATGGTCGATACCTTCCTGGTCTGCACCACCTGCGAACTGTGCAACCTGCGCTGCTCGGCCTCGCTGCCCATCGAATCCTCGTGGATGAAACTGCGCGGCAAGCTGATCCACGAAGACAAAAGAATGACGTTCCCGCCCTTCGAAATGATGGCAGCGGCGCTCACCGATCAAGGCAACATCTGGGCCGGGTATCGGAAAAACCGCGAAGAGTGGTTCCCCGCCGACCTGAAGGAAAAACACAGCGGCAAGAAGGACAAGGCTGTCTATTTCGCCGGATGCACGGTGAGTTACGTCGAGCACGACATTGGGCAGGCGACGGTGCGGCTGCTGGATGAGGCGGGTGTGGACTTCACCTACGTCGGCAAGAAGGAGAACTGCTGCGGCACGCCGATGCTCGTTGCGGGCAAGTGGGAGGTCTTTGCGGAGACGCTGAAGAAGAACATCGCCGCCGTCAAGGCTGCCGGGGCGGATACTGTCATCACCTCCTGCCCGGCGTGCAATATGATGTGGCGGCACGTCTACCCGGAATGGGCCGAGAAGTTGGGGATCGAATACGGGATCACCGCCAAGCACTACAGCGAAGTGGTGGCGGAGAAGATTCGCGACGGCTCGTTCACCTTCCCCCCCTTGCGTCCCCCCCAATGGGGGGGAGAGGAGGGGGGGGGAGCGCCGGTCAACGTGACGTGGCACGACTCCTGCCACATGGGGCGCGTCTCGCACATCTACGAAGAGCCGCGCGCCGTGATCAAGGCCATTCCCGGTGCAAATTACGTGGAAATGGAATACAACCGCGACGCGGCGCACTGCTGCGGCAGCGTTTTGACCCTTATCAAGGATCCCCCTATCGCCGCCGAAGTGGGCAAGACACGCCTGGATGAAGCGATCGAGGCCGGCGCGCAGAAAGTGCTGGCGGCCTGCCCGTGCTGTGAGTTCCAACTGCGCGTCTCCCGCGACAAAAAGAACGTGGATGTCGAAGTGGTCGATCTGGCGCGCTTCTGCGCCGAGGCGCTCGGCTACACCGACCTGCCCGATCCGCACCCGGAGGTGAAGGCGCAGTGGGCCGTCTTCGAGGCGATGATCGCGCTAATGACGCCGCAGGGCTTCGCCGACCTGATGGGGACGATGTGGCCCGAGCTGATCGACGCGATGCCGTTCGGCATGGGCAAGATGATGCGCGCGATGGGCAAAATCCCCGGCGCATTGGGGATGATGAAGCCGATGTTCCCCATCCTCTTCCCCAAACTGCTGCCGATGATGATGCCGAAGGTGATGGACACGATGCTCGCCCGCGT
This sequence comes from Anaerolineae bacterium, assembly GCA_034433375.1. GTDB lineage: Bacteria > Chloroflexota > Anaerolineae > B4-G1 > SLSP01 > DSWT01. Next base: position 4,045 of record DAOUAQ010000061.1, read on the forward strand.
CGCCGCGCAAATCCCGATGCCCGACTACATGGCCGAGCAGATGCCGGACCTGATGCCAAAGGTGATGGACAACCTGATGCCGCACATGATCGGCGACGTGGTACCGCTGGTGACGGAACCGATGATCGCGTATCTCAAGGGAAGTTAGACGAATCACAGACAACGCGCCCGATTGTTGATGCAATCGGGCGCGTTGTGTTGAGAACCTATCCGCAAATTCGCGCCACACCCCGTCTCGGGGTGGTTTTGCCCTCGAGGATGGGGGACAGCGTCACTTCGTCCAAAACAGATCACGCGCGCGCGCATCAGCGCAGGGCTTCAAACTGCCGGAGCATCTCCTCGACGCTGAGCGTACCGGGGGCGAAGCCCAAAGCTGCGGCAGCTTGCGCCAGTTGCGTGATCTGCGGCGGCTCCACGAAGGTCTGCGCCAGCAACTCAGGCTGAGCGAAAATGTCGCGCGTGGGACCGTCCGCCAGCCCCTGCCCCCGGGCCATAAGGACCACACGCTCGGCATACCGCGCCACGATGGGCATATCGTGCGTGATAATGACGACGATGTGCCCGCGATCCTTATGCAAATGGGTGAGGAAATCCATGATTTCCAACGACTGCTTCATATCCTGGCCGGTCGTCGGTTCGTCCACAATGATGACCTTGGGCCGCAGCGCCAGGATGGAGGCGATGGCCACACGTTGCCGCAAGCCTTTCGGCAAGAAGAAGGGGTGTTGGTCGAAGGTCTCCGGTTTCAGCCCCACCACCTCAACCGCTTCTTCCACCCGAGCTTTGACCTCATCGGCGGGTCGCTGGATATTGCGCGGCCCGTAGGCGATCTCGTCCCAGACGTTGCTGTTGAAAAGCTGGTGGTCAGGGTTCTGAAAGACGTACCCCACGCGCACTGCCATATCCGTGATCGACGTCGTCCGCGTATCCAACCCATCGACGATGACGCGTCCTGCGGTAGGTTTGAACAGCCCGTTCAGGCACTTCGATACCGTCGTCTTGCCGGAGCCGTTCTGGCCAATGAGCGCGACAAAATCGCCGTCCGCAAGCGTAAAACTGACATCGCGCAGCGCTTCCGTCCCATCGAGGTAGCGGTAGACCAGGTTCTCGACGCGCACATAAGGGGTCCCGTTCATCGCGCCACCTCCATCAACGCCCGCAACTGCATTGCGCCGGAAGGGACGGTCAAAGGCAGCGGTGAGGGAACCGGATAATGTCCGGCGACTTTCAGACGGTAGAAGAACTCCAACACGCCAGGTGGAAAGACGTCGTGCGCCAGCAGGTCATCCATCCGCTCGAAGAATGGAAGCGCCTCATCGACCAGGAGAACCTCGCCGTGGTAGAGGAGCACCATCACATCCGCTAGCGGGACCAGGTATTCCAAGCTATGCTCGATGACGACGATGGTGCTCTGGTACTCGCGTTTGAGGCGCCCCAGGACTTCGAAGACGCGCTTGCGACCCAACGGATCGAGCATAGAGGTGGGTTCGTCAAGCACGATGACGGGGGGGCGCATGGCCAGCACCGAGGCCAACGCAACGCGCTGCTTCTGTCCACCGGAGACCTCGTAGGGCGGTTTGTCCATCAACGGCTCGATTTCGGTCAACGGCACAACCCAATCCAGCCGCGCCCTGATCTCGTCCAACGTCAGCCCGATATTCTCCATCCCGAAGACGACCTCGTCCTCTACCGTCATCGCCGTAAACTGCGCTTCAGGGTCGGAGAAGACCAGCCCAACTTGTTGACAAAGCTGCGCTTGAGAAAAGTCCATCACTTCCTTTTCCATCACGTAGACGCTACCCTTCCGCGCCCCGCGATACTGGTTGGGAACCAACCCGTTCATCGAGTAAGCCAGCGTTGTCTTGCCGGATCCGTTTGGGCCGATGATACCGACCACCGTCCCTTGCTCAATATCCAGGTTGACGTTCTTGAGGGCGGGTTCTTGCGTACCTGTATAGCGCCATGTGTACGCCTCAAAACGGATCGCGGCAGTCATGTTGCACCGCCCCCAAGCCAGCGTTCCAGCAATCGCAGCACGGCCGAAGTTTCCAGCGTCAAGTAGCCAAACCCCAATCGGGCCGCGAGGATCAGCACCAAGACCAACGAGATCGCCGCAACGAGCACACCGTCCATCCGGCGGAAACGGTACTTGGTGAGCACGTAGTCCGGGCGCGAGACATTCTGCAGACCGGTGAAGCTGTACCCGCGGGCAACGATTGCATTGGCGAACTCATCAGAACGGCGCAAAGCCAAGGCAAACAGTGGTACGATGTACATCACGAACTGTCGCAGTTTGTAAGCCAGGGACTTACCCGTGGGGTCGAAACCGCGCGCTTTCTCCGCCTGCCGGACCACCGAAAAATCTTCGATCACCATGCCCACGGCGCGCAGCGCCATCGCGGTCAGGTAGGTGATCACAAAGGGGACGCGCGCCCAGCGCATCGCCACGAGCATATCGCGTTCACGGGAGGTGCTGAGGAACAGCACCATCACGAAAATCATCGGGAGCACACGGGCGTAAACCTCGACTGCGGCAATGATGCGCTCATAGTAAAACGGAAACCCTAACACCGTGAACACCGTCCGAAACTCCGGATGCCGTCCGCCCAGGATCGTGTACGACGAAAAGATCAACACGCCCATCGAAATCGAAACCGGGATGTACAGCTTCAGGGTGGCAAAACGCACCTTGCTGTAGCTCAACAAAAGGATCACGACGAGGATAATAGCCAGGTTCCACTCCGGTGCGCTGATCAGCATAGGGAAAAGGCTGACGACTAACAGAAAGAAAAGACGCACAAAAGGATGGATACGGTAGATAGGAGAGACATCGGGCACATAGCCCAGAATGGTCTTATGCATCACAGCCATAATTCTACTCCTCTACCCTTGCGAAGGTTTACAACCTTCGCAAGGGTACCAGAACAAAGCAGGGAGGAATCTCTTCCCCCCTGCAGATGTGCGGGAATGATCCGGAATGCTCGCGGAATCAGGCCCACCAGCGCTTCACGAAGGCGGTAGTCGTGATCACGACACTGGACAACGCCTTGAGCAAAATGACGCCGAAGACGATGCCGGCGACTTCATTGCCGCCGAACCAGCCCCAGACGAAGAGCGGGACGGAGTCGGTGGTGAGCAAGCCAAATCCCCTGAGCACGACCAGCGTCGAGTAGAGCGCGCCGAAGATATTGGCAACCGTGATCGAGATCAGGAAGATCGCCCAATCACGCCCGGACTTCAGCCGAGGATCGCCCTTGAAGTAGCGGAACGCCCACGCAGGCAGGAACGACTGGAGGGCGTTCGCCGGGATATAAGCCAGCGACACGTAGATCGGCGTCCCGGCAACGCCGTTAGAGATGATAGGGAATAGCGCCGCAGCGATTACACCCCACAACCCGAACCAGATGCCGCCGATGTTCTGCACGGCGATGGCGGGCCAGAAGAAATTCACACCGAAGCCCAAGGGAAACGAGAAGCTCCCGAACGCTCCCACCACCGCGCCAATGCCGATCATCAGCGCCGTGATCACGATGTGAATCACCCCTGGCTTACGAACCTCCCTTTCCTCAACTGCCCAAATCTGTTCTGCGTCCATGATAATCCTCCTGTAGAATGAATGTGAATAATAGGATAAGTTCACGCTGCAGAAGCATGAACCCGAGAAAAGTATACAATGGTTACCGGACGATGTCAATCAAGTACCATTCAGTCGCTCGTCCAAAGCGAGCAACCAGGCACGGACCTGCGCCACCCGTGGGTCTTCGAGCATTCTGAACAAGGCCAATGCGTGCCGCCAGCTTTCTTGCGCGCGTTTGGCGTTGCCTAAGGCGCCGCACGCGCCGCCGATGTGCATCATAGCCTCGGCTTCGGCCCGACGGTCGTGCAATTCATACACGATCTTGAGGTATTGCTGGTAACACCAGAGCGCCTGCGCGTGCTCTTCCTGCGCTGTGTAGATTTGCCCCATGAAATATAACGTCGTCGCTTCCGCCTGGCGATCCAGACGCTGCGCGGATTCCAGCACCCGCTCCAGGATGACCATCTGCTCCGTCATCGGCAGCACCCGGCTCAGCATGGGGAAAACGCGCAAGACCACGTCGCACAGCCAGCGATCGACGTTCCCCGGATGAGGCCAACTGGAGTCCGCACCGCTCATCCGCAACCATGCCGCCCACAGATGCGGCCAGATGGCGCTGAATCGCCAAATCCCTTCCTCACGATAGGAGCCGCGCGCGTTGTAGAGATCGCCGGCGCGGGCAGCTTCGGCCAGCACGTAATGGGCATAGCGCGTCATCACCAGACGGGTGCGCTCCGGTTGTCCGAGCATGAGTTCTTGCGCGTAGAAGGAGACCATATCGTGCAAGGCGTAAAGCTCCGTCTCTGGCGTGTACATCACTAGGTTGCTGCGGACGAAGGCCACCAACAGCGCGTCGGCAGTCTCCATATCGACGCCCCACACCACCATGGCCGCCAGACGGGAGAAAGGCGCAGGGAACACCGCTAACGCTTCAAAGAAGGGTCGTTGTTCGGCGGACATGGTCTCGTAGGCCAGTTCCAACGCGATGGTCACCGCCAGGTTGGCGTCGACGGCGCGCAACGCCGTCAGCCGTTTTTTGATCGCGGTATAACGCGCTAACAAGGCGCGCGGCGTTCGCGCACCCGAATCGCGTAGAATTGCGCCCACCAATCGCAACGCCAGCGGGCTGCCTCCGAAATGTTGCAAGATTTTGTTGAGTAGCCGTTGCGGCATCCGCGCGCACTCAGGCGCGATTTGCATCAGCAGCGCGCGCGCATCTTCCGGGCGCAACTTGCGCAAACTCAGCGCATATAGCTTCGCCGAAACGGGAAATTCACTGCGGGCAGTCACAATCACCGCTGAAGGTTGGCGGGGCAACAATCGTCGCAATTGCGTGGGGCTGGCAGCGTTGTCCAGCAGCAACAGCACCTTGAGGTCGCTAAACGTATCGCGGTACAGGCGATCCAGCTCGCCTGGCTCTTCAGGCAACAAGGCGTCGGGATAAAACGGGCGGAGAAGACGGCGCTGCGCCTGACCAGGGTCCAACGAGGTGACAACGTCCGGCATCCCTCCGCGCAGATCGAGTTCCAGGCAACCATCGGGGAAGTTCTTGGCCAGCTCCGCCGCCAACCGGCGGGCCAACGCCGTCACACCCTCCCCCAGATCGCCGGTGGCGCTCGCGATCAGCACTCCGCGATCGAAGTTCGCCAACAGGTCCGCCATCTCTGCCTGCCGTCCAACAAACCCAACCGGCGGCGGCGTGATGTTGAACCGCAGCACTGGCGGACGGACAAACTGCTTAGCTTCGGCTGCTGGTGAAAGTTTTCGAGCCACCCCACACTCCATCGTTCGATCACGATATGCAGTCACCCTGGTGAAGGCTGCCAATCAGCCCCCCCCTTCGCAAGGGTCAAGCTACGCTATATTGTAGAGGCGCTTGCCGATAAAGGCAAATGGCCATTGGCAAACCGGCTAACTTCTGCTATAGTTTAAGTAACTGCAGGCGCTTCCACGCCCTTCCAAAGTCATCGTCAATCGCGCTCAGAACGCCTGACCATCTGACTGACGACCATCCGACTGACGACGCGCGAATCTTCGCGCCCAGACTGTTTTCATAAGGAGGTATGCAATGGCAGTCATTACGATTTCCCGGCAATATGGCAGCGGTGGCGACGAGATCGCCGAGCGCGTTTGCGACATTCTCGGCTACACCTACTTCGACAAAAACCTGATCGCCAAAGTCGCCACTGAAGTGGGCGCGTTCAAAGAAGAGCAGATCGTCGACATATCCGAAGACACGTACATGATGCGCAACTTCATGGAACGGTTGTTTGGTGGACGCCGCATCAAGGTTCAGACTGGCGTTCTAGGCGGCGCAAAAACGTCACAAATGCAATCGCTCAACGGAGAACAGGGTGTGGCCCTCATGCGCAGTACGATAATGGGGGCGTACCAGCACGGCAACGTCGTCATTGTGGGGCGGGGCGGACAGGCCATCTTGCGCGAGCAGCCAGGCGTGCTTCACGTGCGTATCGCCGCGCCGTTGGGAGCGCGGGTGATGCGCGTCAAGGAGCGGAAGAACATCACCCTCGGCGAAGCCACCGACCTCGCCAAGAGCAAGGACCTGGCCGCCGAGACGTATCTGCGGGAGTTCTTCGACATCGACTGGAACGACCCACTGCTCTACCATCTCACCATCAACACCGGCCGGTTCGACATCGATGGCGCAGTCGAAATCATCGTCAGCGCGTTGAGTCGTCTCAAAACGGTCAAACTCGGACTGACGTAGTCTCTATCCGAAAATTATGCTTTCGAGCGTTGATGGCGCGTCGACGGTGAATTTTCGGATAGGTTCGTAATGTGTCAAAAATCATCCTAAAAATGGTAAATAACCATTGACGAAACTAGGTGGTATGCTATAATCTCACCCGGAAATACGCTATGATTATGGTAGGAACACAGAAAATGAACATACTCCCATTCGCCCCACTTTCTCATTTCTCATTATCTCTTTTCTAATTTCTCATTTCTGCTGTCGAGTTTCTAATCTCTAATGACCAATTTAGGAGGATCGTATGGAAAAACGTAAAATGGTTATGGTGGATGGCAATACCGCGTGTACGTGGGTCGCTCACAAGATCAACGAAGTGATTGCCATTTACCCAATTACCCCGTCCACCTCGATGGGCGAGATGGCAGACGCCTTCTCGGCGGCGGGGCAGACGAACATCTGGGGCACAGTACCCCTCGTGGTCGAGATGCAATCGGAAGGCGGGGCGGCTGCTTCCGTCCACGGCGCGCTGCAAACCGGCTCGCTGACCACCACCTTCACCGCGTCGCAGGGGCTCATGTTGATGATTCCCAGTATGTTCAAGATCGCCGGCGAGTTGACCTCGGCGGTCATTCATGTGTCGGCGCGCAGCCTGGCGATGCAGGCGCTCTCGATCTTTGGCGATCACAGCGACGTGATGGCCGTGCGCTCGACCGGGTTTGCGATGCTGTCCAGCAACTCCGTCCAGGAAGCGCACGACATGGCGCTGATTGCGCAGGCGGCGACGCTGGAAGCGCGCGTGCCGTTCATCCACTTCTTCGACGGCTTCCGCACCAGCAATGAGATCAACAAGATCGAACAGTTGACCATCGACGACCTGAAGGCTATGATCAACGACGATCTGGTGCGGGCGCACCGCGCGCGCGCGATGAACCCCGAAAAGCCCGTCACCCGCGGCACGTCGCAGGGGCCGGACGTGTACTTCCAGGGACGCGAGACGGTGAACCCGTTCTATGCCAAGACCCCCGCCATCGTCCAGGCGACGATGGACAAATTTGCGGGATTGGTGGGACGCCAGTATCACCTCTTCGACTACGTTGGCGCGCCGAATGCCGAGCACGTCATCGTGATGATGGGGTCCGGCGCAGAAGTGACTCACGAGACGGTCGAGTACCTCAACGCGCACGGCGAGAACGTTGGCCTGCTCAAAGTCCGCCTCTATCGCCCGTTCGACGTGCAGGCGTTCGCCGCCGCTTTGCCCCAGAGCGTGAAGCTTCTCGCGGTGCTGGATCGCACCAAGGAACCCGGCGCTATCGGCGAGCCGCTGTACGAAGACGTCATCACCGCGCTGACCGAGGCCGGGCGCACGAATATCGCCGTCATCGGCGGGCGCTACGGCCTTTCGAGCAAGGAATTCACCCCGGCGATGGTCAAGGGTATCTTCGAGGAAATGAAGAAGGCCAAGCCCAAGAACCACTTCACCGTGGGCATCAACGACGATGTGACACACACCAGCATCGCCTACGACCGCTCGTTCAACATCGAGCCGAAAGACGTTGTCCGCGCGATGTTCTTCGGGCTGGGGTCCGACGGTACGGTGGGCGCGAACCACGATACCATCGAGATCATCGGCATGGAGACCGACAACTTCGCGCAGGGCTACTTCGCCTACGACGCCAAGAAGTCGGGCGGGTACACCGTCTCGCACCTGCGCTTCGGCCCACGCCCCATCCGCCAAACCTGCCAGGTGACGTCGGCCAGCTTCATCGGCTGCCACCAGTTCGTCTATCTGGAAAAACTGGATGTGCTCGGCCCGGCCATCGAGGGCGGGACATTCCTGCTGAACACGCCCTACAATCCCCGCGAAACGTGGGACAAAATGCCGCGCCACGTCCAGCAGCAGATCATCGATAAGCAGCTCAAGTTCTATGCCATCAACGCCTACAAAGTCGCCGACGATGCCGGCATGACGGGCCGCATCAACACCATCATGCAAACGTGTTTCTTCGCGCTCTCCGGCGTGCTGCCCCGCGATGAGGCCATCGCCGAGATCAAGAAAGCGATCCACAAGCGCTTCATCAGCAAAGGCCAAAAGGTCGTGGAGGCGAACTACGCTGCCGTGGATAACGCGCTGGCAAACCTGGTCGAAATCCAGGCGCCCGCCGAGGCCACCAGCACCGTCGAGGTGCCGCCGATTATGATCCCCGGCGGACCGGAATTCGTCTACCAAGTGGCCGCCAAGATCGCCTCGCTCACCGGCAACGACGTGCCCGTTTCAGCTATGCCGGTAGACGGCACGGTGCCCACCGGCACGTCACAATACGAGAAGCGCAGCATCGCGCTCGAAATGCCCGTGTGGAACCCCGACGTTTGCATCCAGTGCGGCAAGTGCGCGATGGCCTGCCCGCACGCCGTCATCCGTATGAAGATCTACGATCCGGTGTTCCTGACAGACGCGCCCGAAGGCTTCCAATCTACCGACGCCAAGGGCAAGAAATTCGAAGGGATGAAGTTCACGATCCAGGCCGCGCCCGAAGACTGCACCGGCTGTGTCTTGTGCGTGGAAACCTGCCCGGCGCAGGATAAAGCCAACCCCGGTCGCAAGGCCATCAATATGACCCCGCAGCCGGCCATCCGCGCGCAGCAGCGGGAGTATTGGAACTTCTTCTTCAACAACCTGCCCGATTTCGACCGCACCGAGTTGAACCTGAACACCGTGAAGGAAACGCAGCTTCTGCGCCCGCTGTTCGAGTTCTCCGGCGCGTGCGGCGGCTGCGGCGAAACGCCCTACATCCGCCTGATCAGCCAGCTCTACGGCGACCGCGCGATCATCGCCAACGCCACCGGCTGCTCGTCCATCTACGGCGGACACATGCCCACCACCCCCTACACCACCAACGATGAAGGCCGCGGCCCCACCTGGAACAACAGCCTGTTCGAGGACACCGCCGAGTTCGGGTTTGGCTTCCGGCTGACGCTGGACAAACAGGAGCAGTACGCGCGCGAGTTGGTGGCGCAATTCCGCGCCACACTCGGCGACGAGTTGGCTGACGGCCTGCTCAACGCCGCGCAGCAAACCGAGGCCGACTACGCTGCGCAGCGCGAGCGCGTGGCGCAGGTGCGCAGCCGCCTGGCCGCAGACGATAACCCGAAGGCGAAAGACTTGCTCAGTCTGGCCGACGTGCTGGTGCGCCGCTCCGTGTGGATGTTTGGCGGCGACGGGTGGGCCTACGACATCGGCTTTGGCGGATTGGATCACGTGCTGGCGCAGGGCCGCAAGGTCAACGCGCTGGTGCTCGACACACAGTTGTACTCCAACACGGGCGGGCAAATGTCGAAGGCGACGCCGCGCGGCGCGGTGGCGAAGTTCGCTGCAGCCGGGCGCCCGCTGCCTAAGAAGGACCTCGGCCTGATTGCGATGACCTACGGCAACATCTACGTCGCGCAAATCGCCATGGGCGCGGACGATGCACAAACGCTGCGCGCTATCCGCGAAGCCGAATCTTACGAAGGTTCCAGCCTCATCATCGCCTATAGCCACTGCATCAACCAGGGTATCCCGCAGATGAAGTACGGCTTCGAGCAGCAGAAGAAGGCCGTGGCCTCCGGCGCGTGGATTCTGTACCGCTACGACCCGCGCCTGGTGCTGGAAGGCAAGAACCCGCTACAACTCGACTACGGCCCGCACAAGCGCGAGGCCAAGCCGCAGTTGGACATCGCCGACTTCATGTACAACGAGGTGCGCTTCAAGACGCTGACACAGTCGAAGCCGGAGATCGCCAAGAACCTGTTGGCGCTGGCCCGCCAAGATGCCGTCGCGCGCTGGGTGTACTACAAGCAGTTAGCCGGTCTGGACTATAGCTGGACGCAGGCTGAGTAACACTGCGGATTTGAAAATACGCAAAAACCGCCCACCGA
>DAOUAQ010000062.1:0-25064 GCA_034433375.1 Anaerolineae bacterium
TCCGACAGGTGCAGGCCGCGAAATTCGTCGTCGGGGTCCTGCCCGGCGAGTTGCCAGCGCAGCACATCGCGGCGCACCAGCAATTCGATGCGCGCCAACTCGACTTGCAGATATTGGAGACTTAGATCGCTCTCGGTGGACATAAATCCTCGTTACTGCTCGGCGGAGATGCTTTGATAAATTCGCTCAATCGAAGTCGGATCCGCCGTGAACGAACTGCCGCCGGTCACATCGGCGATCCGTTTGAGCAGGACGGTGTTGGCTTTGTCGCCAAAGGCGATGGGGAAGAATTTGAAGCTATCGGCCTCGGCGTGGGCCGGGAGGCACGTGGCGAACATCTGGTTCTCGCTCGGATGGCCCACGGTGTCGTCGCCGTCGGAGAGCAGCACGACGCCGTACAGTCGTTGCTCGTTCGCTTCCAGGTCGGCGGCGCGCTGCTCCTGGATCAAGGTCGCGGCCTGGCAGACGGCATCGTAGAGCGCGGTGTTGCCTTCGGCGATGAGGGTACTCACCTGCCCGGAGACCTGTTCGACAACGTCGCCGACGCGGGCGGGCGCCGCCAGCGGAATGACTTTTTGGTTGAAAGCGAGGACGGCGACCCGGTCATCGGGATGCAGGCGCTTCAGGAAGGAAACCGTCGCGTCGGTGGCTGTGCGAATTTTGTCGCCCTGCATACTGCCGGAGACGTCCAGCACCACGACGACCGTGGCCTTGCGCTTGGTGAGCAGAAACATATCAATGATCGCGGCGCTGACGTCGGCATCGGGGAACGCCAGGGAGGGCACGGTAGCCGGCGTGATGCGTGGGTCGGTACCATTTTCCAGGCTCAACGGCGCGTGCAGGGGGATGGTGGTGTCCAGCGGCCTGAGCCGGGTGTCAATGGCGAGCGCCTGCTGCTCTTTGCTGAGCAGGTAATCGAGGAAAATCGCGCCTGCATCGGCCTGCTCCGCGCTGACCCACTCGGCCTTGTCCAGGATGCAGTAAGGATGGTCGCCCCAAAACGTCCCTTCGGCTGGGAAGATGAACACGAGCGGGAAGCGCAGCTCGCTGCTTCGCTCCTGGTTGGTCTGGATCGTGTCCGACTCGAAAGTGGCGACGGCGTGGATGTAACCGGGGCCTTGCTTCGCCATCAAGTTGAGTAGATCGGTCGTGACCATCCCGTATTTGGACGTGTTTTGCGCCAACGCGCGCAACGCCGTCTCGACGGCCGGGGCGTACACGTCCCGCGCCGTCAGCGTATCCGTCTTGCCCGTCATCCCGAAGACGAAAGAGGTTATCGTGAGCAAACCGGCGTTGGCGTATTGTGGGTGCGCGTGCCCGAAGCGGAATTTGCCCCACTCAGGATGCCCGTAACTGCCCCATCCGTCGGGATCGGACGCCAGATCAACGATGGTTTGCCAGCCGATAGGCTTATCGGGCCAACCGAGCGCCTCGGCCATCGGGCGCCACATCGCAAAACCGAGCGGCGTGTAGACCACAGGCTTACAATCCGCCGAGATTAGCGCGCCGCCGTAGCGGGTGCGCCACTGTTCGTTGAGTTGCTCCACCCATGAGGGCGCGCCGGGACTCCACACGACCGGCTTTGATGTGCCATTGAGGATCGCGTTCATCGAGCCGCCGGAAAGCACCGGGCTGACCTGGACGACGATGGGCTTGCCGCTGCGCGTGGTTTTGCCCGCGGCGTGGAAGTTGACGACGATGCTTTCCATCCACACCTGTTTGGTGCTGGATGAGGCGATGGTCAGCACGACGGCGTCGCGGGGCACGGCGGTGGGCGCGGGGGTAGCGTCCGCCTTACCCTGCCGGAGTTGGCCGACCTCCCTCACGAACGAAACCACCATGGCGCTGGCAATGATCAACAACGTGATGCCAATAATGACGAAGAAAATAACTCGCGTGCGGTTCATAGACGCTCCTTCTCGGCGCAACTTGCTCTACTGCATAGTATAGTCCCGTTCTTTGAAGGCGACAATCTGTAACCTTCAACCTCCAACCTCCAACCTTCAACCTCTAACCTTCAACCTTCAACCTTCAACCTCTACCCTCTACCCTGCCTCTTGCATCTTGCATCTTTCGGGTAAAATGACGCTAATGACACACTACCGGGAGTTTTTCGCGCGCAATTGGCCCTTGATGCAGCAGGCGGCGCTGTACCGGCCCGATCCGAACCCGACGTTCGGCAATCCGGCGTTCGCGGCGGCGAGTTTCCGCGCGCTGATCGTGCGGCTGTCGCCGTTCCGCGACGTGGATCGCTCGACGCCGCACTTGTTCCTCTTCCAGGCTGTGCGCCGCGCGCTGCCCGACGCCTACATTGATATGGCCTTCTTCCCGCCGGAACACGACCGCGAGCGGCTCTTGGCGGCGGGGGTGCCGTTGTTGGTGGGGACGCAATCCTGGCGCGGCATTGAGGACTTCGATGTCGTGCTGATCTCCAACGCCTATACGCTGGAATTGATCAACCTGCCGTACTTGTTGTACAACTTTGGCGTGCCAATGCTTGCCAGTGAGCGCGATGCGACTTTCCCGCTGATTATTGTGGGTGGCTCCAACGCGATGGCGACGCAGGCGCTGGTCACCGAGATGGGCGATTGCGTGGCGGACGCGCTCTTCTTCGGCGAGGGCGAGCGCGAAGTAGAGGCCCTCATTCGCATTGTGGCGGAGAGCGCGGCGCTGCCCAAGCGCGAGCGGCTGCTGCGGGCGGCTGCGTCGGTGACGGGCTTGTGGATCGCTCATGAATCGCCCAACCAACAGGTGAAGAAAGCCGTGTGCGCTGCCCCCGATGTGGACGATCTGCTGACCGCCTACCCCCTGCTCGACAGCCCCGAAGCGGCGACGGCGAAGTTGCAGGTCAACTACGGCTGTCCCGCGTTCTGCACGTTCTGCTTCGAGGGCTACGAGCGCAAGCCATACCGCGAACTGACAGCGGAGGCGATTCTCGCGGCAGCGCGCCAACTCAAGCAGCAGCAGGGGCCGGACGAGGTTGATTTGTACAGCTTCAACTTCAACACGCACGCGGACATCCTGGCGCTGCTCCTGGCGCTCAACCGCCGGTTCGACCGCGTGAGCTTCAAGAGCCAGCGCGTGGACGTGTTGGCGACGCTGCCAGGGTTGCTGGAGGCCGAAGTGAGCGCCGACAAGCGCAGTTTCACGCTCGGCATTGAGGGCGTCAGCCGGCGGATGCGCGCCTTTTTGCACAAGAGCCTCGCCGACGCCGAAATCGAGAGTGTGCTGGCGCGCTTGCTCCGGCAGAAAATCCGCGAGATTAAGCTGTTCTACATCCTCACCGGGCGTGAGACCGAGGCCGACCTGGATGAATTCCGCGACTTTGTGAGCCGCTTGAAGGCGCTGCACCAGCGCGCCAATCGCGGTGTGCGGATCATCTTCAGCTTTGGGCTGCTGGTGCGGATGCCGTTCACGCCGCTGCGCTACGACCGGCTGTTCCTCGACGAGGCCGAATGGCGGCGGGTGACCGGCCCGGCGAAATCGGCGTGCGAGACCAACGGCTTCGAGTTCCGCCTGGCGACGGAGTGGGACGAGTATGCCGCCTCGCAAGTCCTCGCGCTGGGCGGGCATTGGCTGCACGAACCGGTGTTGGCGCTGGCGCGGCAGGGTCACTGTTACGACATCGCCCTCACGCCTGGCTATTGGGACGCGCTGCGGGCGTGGATGGAGGAGCGCGGCTATTGGAACGAAACGTTCCTCGGCGAAAAAGGGCCGGAGTACGCTTTCCCGATGAGCTTTGTCCGCTCGGATGTGACGCCGCGTTTCCTCTATCAACAATACCGGCAGGCGCTCGCGGGCGTGGATGACGGCTATTGCCTGGGAAGCGCGTGTCTTGCGTGCGGCGCGTGTACGGATGCGGCGCAGCGGGCCTCGATTGCCGATCACGCGATGCGGCAGCCCGGCGGGACGTATCTGCGCGAGTTGAAGGACGTGATGCGCGTCAAGTGGCGGCTCAAGCCGGTCTACGCCAAAGTCTGGCTACCGCCGGAAGCCGCCGGCCGCGATCCCGCGTGGATCAACGCCTGGGTGATGCAAGCTTTGCTCGCGCAACACCCCGACCTGCTCGACAACCTGCTCGCCGTCGAAGAAAGCCTCTTCACCACCAAAGACAACCGCCGCCGCTACGCCAACCTCCACGGCGAAACCGTCTTCGCCCTCAAAGCGTGGGACACGACGAAGCTGGTGCAGGTGATGGAGAGAGGGAGAGAGGGGGAGAGTGGGGGAGCGGGAGAGGAGGTGCGGTTCCTGGGCTGGGCGGACGGGTTTGAAACTGGAACGTTTGCGCGTGCAGAGTTGGTACTCACACTGCCATCACCGCATTTCCCGGAGGCGGGATCGTACTTACGGCGTTTCCTGCATGCGGCCTACGCGCCGGTCAACGTCCGCAGGGTCGGAGAGGGCTACGCCTTCGACGTTCCCGACAAGGCGCTGAAGAAGAAGCTGCTTTTCGAGGGTGAGTTCGCCCAGGATCAAACAATGTTCACTGCGCGGTTGGTTGTTGGCCCGAAGTTTGAATTACTGGACTACCTGCGTTCCTTCCCAGAGCCAGAACGGTGGCGCGAAGCGCGGGCAGAGGTGCGGGAGTTATGGATTGAAAGTTGAGCGTTGAAGGTTGAAAGTTATTCGTTGCTGGTTTGTCATTCGCTGTATCTTATTGTGGATTCTTTCATTCGCTGATTCTTGACTCTACTGAAAAAAGCCTATCTCAACCGCCAAGACGCCAAGTTCGCCAAGAGAACAAAAGAATACATAAGTAATTTTAATAAATTTGCGCATTTTTACAAATTTTATTTATTTGCTCATTAAAAAACTTGGCGTTCTTGGCGACTTGGCGGTTTTTTCAGGGGCGTCAACGATAGCTTTGCAAGTCGCAGTACGTGCTGAGACTTTTGTAGTCTTTGCTGCCCGACTATCCGACTATAGGACTAACGACTATGGACTACACCCAACCCTGGTATCACGGCTCGCCTTTCGAACTGACGACGCTGCGCGTGGGCAGCACAATCACGCAGCGGCGCGATCTGGCGCGGATTTTCTCCCACAAGCCGATGATTGTGTGTATCGAGGACGACGGGCGCATCAGGCACAGCGGCACACAGCCCGGCTACCTCTACGTCATTGATGAAGCCATCGCGCCGGAGGATGTCGAAGCGCACCCGCGCACGACGATGGGGCCGGGCGACGAGTGGCTGACCCACCGCGAGCTGCGCGTGCGACTGTTGGGTGTGGTTGAACCACAAGCCGAGGAACGGCTCACCTCAGATGAATTGGCCGACCTGAAGCGACGCATTGCCATGAGGAGGCCAGATGTTCAATGAACAAGATTGTGCGACGTTTTTGGATGCACTTAACTTTGCGGCGTATAAGCACCAAAATCAACGCCGCAAGGGAAACGCGCAACTCCCTTACATCAATCACCCTATCCGCGTGGCCGAGATTCTGTGGCGGATAGGCGCGGTGCGCGATATGCCCACGCTGGTCGCGGCGCTGCTTCACGACACGCTTGAGGATACACAAACTTCTGCCGAGGAACTTGAGACGCTTTTCGGCGCTGAGGTGTTGGCGCTCGTCCAGGAAGTGACCGACGACAAAACGCTGCCTAAGGCCGCGCGCAAGCAGATGCAAATCGAGCACGCGCCGCATCTTTCTGCGAAGGCCAAACTTATCAAGTTGGCGGATAAGATCAACAACATTGATGACGTGAGCCACGATCCGCCTGGTGACTGGCCTTTCAAACGCCGGGTAGAATATCTGGATTGGGCGGAGGCTGTCGTTGCCGGACTGCGCGGCGTCAATGCGACATTGGAAGCGCATTTCGACGCCATCCTGCGCGAAGGGCGTGCGATCCTGGCGTAAAAGAAAAGTCCCTGAAGGGTATTGCCCCTCAGGGACTCGGTGTTTATGAAGTTTTATAGGAAGAGACTGATTAGACTCTTCACTATAGGTCGCAACCAATCGAAGTTGATGTTGTAGAGAACGATCGGTTCTTGCCGCCGTTCGCGCAGCCGCTCCTCAGTGATAACCTGCGCCAACAGATATGAAGCCATCCACGTTTCCATCGCCTACCTCCTTTTGTTAGATACTCTTCATGAAAGACTGATCCAACGCCAGAAGCGTGCCAACAAAAAAGGACGCCCTGTCGTTGGGTGTCCTTCTTTAACGCCTACGAGGTTAGCTGTCGGGCTTGGGCCAAAGAAGATGACCCATCATCGTGCTGTCGCCAGCTTGATGATTCGCCCCTATGTGCGGTTCCCCCGTTCTGCGCAGTCAAACTGCGCACATTCGGCGAGTATCTTGTTCCATTGTTAAACAGCGAGAGTGCGTTTAACTTCCACCACGATCACCATTATACATGCTTCTCGACAGAATTCAAGCCCTTTTTTGTTAACATTTCATTAAATCTGGTGCGGGCGATTTGTCAAATCGTCCAATCGTCCTACAAAGTTAGCTATTTTTCGAGGATGACAGTAAAATAGGTATTGAGTCTCTGCGCAGGAGTGTGTATGATGATGGAAACGCGTGTGGTTTACCTCGAACCGGGCAAAATGACGATTGAAACGATCCTGTTGCCTGATCTCAAGCCTAATCAAGTGCTCATCAAGGCGCATCAAGCCTCGGTCTGCGGCTCGGAGCGCTACCATTACCGGGGGATCAACGTTCGCCCGCAGGATGAAGCTAAAGGCGGCCCAGAATTCCAGCTTGGTGCGCACCGCAAAGGCAGCGGCCCGGCGCATACTTATCCGCTGGGGCCGCTCGGCCACGAAGGCGGCGGGACAATCATCGAAATGGGCAGCGCGGTGGAGGAATACCTGGGCGGCGGCGAGGTCAGGTTGGGCGACCGCGTGGGCAGCTTGATCTATCCCACGTACACCGACTATTGGGTGACGGACATCGCGCACGTCCAGCCGATCCCGGCGGGCGTTTCCTTCGCGGTAGGTTGTCTCTACGAGCCGCTTGGCTGCGCGGCGTGGGCAGCGATGCACATGGGCGTCAAGTTGGGCGATACCGTCGTGGTGAACGGCGTGGGATTCGCCGGCAACATTATGCTGCAAGGTGCGCTCAAATCTGGCGCGTCGCTGGTGATCGCGGTGGATGTGGTGCAGAGCAAACTGGATGTTGCCAGAAAGTTGGGCGCGCACGTCGCCATCAACGCCGCCGAAGAGGACCCTGTTGCGGTGGTGAACGATCTGACGCGCGGCGAAGGGGTGGACGTGGCGGCGGAGGCGGTCGGCGGCACGGGCATCGGCATCAAGCAGGCGCTGGATATGGTGCGGCACAACGGCATCCTGGCGCTCTACGGCGACAACTACGCGCCGGTCAGCGAGTTTTGCTTTCACCGTTTCCACGAGGACGGGTTGGAAATCCGCAACCTCAACGCCGTCCACTACACCAGGCTGCGTTCGGTAGAGAATATGCGCGAGGCGTACCGCGCCGTCCAACGCGGGATTTTTAATCTCGATATCATCTTTGAGAACTCTGTCACGTACCGGTTGGACGAGATTGCGGACGTTTTCGCGCGCGAAGCATCCGCTTTGGATACACAGGGATCGCTAAAGACGATCATTGTCCCTTGACCTAACAATGTCGAGTATAGAGGAGGTCTGAACGATGGCTGCGTCCGTTGATTTACACATCCACACGCATTATTCTGATGGACAGTCTAAGCCGATAGAGGTGCTCTACCAGGCGTCGTGGCTAGGGATAAAGACGCTGGCGATCACCGATCACGACAACGCCAATGGCGTCCGGGAAGCGCTGCCCCTGGCCCGCAAACTGGAACTCGAACTGATCCCGGCGGTGGAATTCACCTGCCGTTGGCCGTAGTGCAACACGCCGCCAGGAAAAGGAGACGTTGACGTGCTGGCCTATTTTGTTGACCTGGACGATCCCCAGTTCCAAGCTTTTGAGCAAGCTACACTGAAAGACATCCACGCGCGGATTGCTGAATGTTGTTCTTTTCTGACGATGGACGGGTATATGGTATTCCCGGAGGATGTTTTTGAGCAGAATTCACGCTACGGGGGATTGCTGCAATTGATGCTGGCGATTCAAGCCAAGAATTATATCTCGGACTGGGAAGAAGTGATGACCACAGTAAATCGCTACTGGCGGCGCGTGCGGCCGAGTCGCTTCACCATCCAGGAATTACTTGAGCAAATCCATCACGCCGGTGGTGTGGCCGTCCTGGCGCACCCGGCGGTCATCAAATGCGGTGGCCTATGGATTTCTCCGGAGCAAGTCAAATTCCTGATTGAGGCCGGTTTGGACGGTATAGAAATCTATCATGATGTGGTGGACGAGATTGCCCGTCCGTATTTCTTAGAGCTGGCAAATCGGTTTAACCTGCTCGTGACCGGTGGTTCAGACGAGCACGGGTGGTTCTCCGATCTAAAAAATCTCGGCAGCCAGCCGGTCACAACCGAGATGGTGGAGGCCCTGCGCGCACGTCACGCTCTCCACGACGCCGCCCGGCGCTGCGCATCTCACGGATAGATGAAAGTCTTCACCGCCAAGCCGCCAAAGCCGCTACGCTTCCAAGAACGCCAAGTTTTTCTGGACTTTCGACTTTGGACTTCGGACTATTTTCAGGGGAGGTGATCCGTTGTCACCCGTGATTGAAAATCTGCTTGCGTATCTCTGGAAAGCTTTCACAGCCACAGCAATGCAATTATTCATTGTGTTAGGCGTGGGGGTGATTTTCGGTTTTATCATCCATCATCTTAGCCGCGCCGTTCAACGCTATGCCGGTGATATTTTGCCGATTTGCGCCTATGCGTATCTGTTTATGATACCTGGCACCATAGTTCACGAATTGGCTCATTTGGTGGTGGCGGTGCTCTTTCTGTTCAAAATTGGAGCTGTGGTACTTTTTCAGTGCAAGCCCAATAGTCCTTATGGAGGCTATATTGAGCGAAGCAAGCCCGGCAACCCTATTCAAGAAATCGGCGCGTTTTTCATCGGCATTGCGCCGATTGTCCTCGGCGCGTTGGCGATATACGGATTCTCTCTTTTGCTCATTGGGCCGGGTCTCTTTGCCGGTGTGTCCCTCACGGTGGCGATAGGGGATTCGCCAAACCTGTTATTGCTCCTGGTACAAGTGATAGAAAGTGTTGTCCTGACGACGTGGCGCGTCTTTGCGAACCTGGTATCGCTGCAAGGCGTACCTGGCTGGCAGGTATGGCTCTTCCTTTATCTGGCCTATAGCCTGTCCAATTCTATGAACCTCAGCGATCTGGACTGGAACCATGCATTGAAGGGATTTCTCTACCTGTTTGTGCTGCTGCTTCTTGTCAATGTTGTGCTGATGCTGGATGGGAAGGATGTGATTGGGTCTTATGTTGTCGTGGTGAGTCAAAAGATAAGTGGGGTGTACGCTGCTATGCTTTTCGCGCTGAGTCTGAACTTGCTCGCAGCGATCATCGCCGTCCCTTTGGGGATTATGTTTGGACGCCACGCGTCCCGCTGACGCTGCTGTGGACTACCTGACTAACGATTGTCCGACTATTTGACGATTCACAAGG
Source organism: Anaerolineae bacterium (assembly GCA_034433375.1). Lineage (GTDB taxonomy): Bacteria > Chloroflexota > Anaerolineae > B4-G1 > SLSP01 > DSWT01. Next base: position 9,525 of record DAOUAQ010000062.1, read on the forward strand.
AGGGAATCATGAAAAAGACAACCTTTGCGCTATTTTTCGGGAACCGCGGATTCTTCCCTGCCTCGCTCCTGGCCGAGGCGCGGGAGGAATTGCCGCGCGTGCTCAAAGCGCTGGGCCACGAGCGGCGCCTCGTCCAAGCGCCACTGCGCGAGGCGTTGTCGCACTACCTCGGCTATGACGTGGCCGTCCTGCAGGAAGCCTGACAATGGCGACGACGGCGGAGATTGTGCGCAACGCCTGGCGGGTCGGGGTGATGGTGCCGGCCTTCAACGTTCCCTACCTGCCGATGGTCGAGCCGCTGGTCCGCGCCGTGATTGACCAGAACGTGTTCGCCCTGATTGACACGGCGCGGATCGAATGGCTCACGTTCGAGAGCCAGGGACCGGCGGCTGTTTGGCGCGAGTTCGTGAAGTGGCAGAACCCCGACTACGTCCGCCTGCACCTGGATCACGTGCCGGTGATTGATGAGGATGACTTCGAGGTGGATTTTATCCCCATCATCCAGGAGTCGCTCGACCTCGGCTACGATTCCGTGATGATTGACGGCTCGAAGCTGCCGCTGGAAGCCAACATCGCGGCGACGCGGCAGATTGCGGAGCTGGCGCACCGCGTCGGCGTGCCCGTTGAGGCGGAGTTAGGCGCGATCGTGCGCGAAGGCGCCGGCTCGCTGCCGCCCTACGAGGAGCTGTTCGCTTCGGGCATGGGCTTTACCGGCGTGGAGGAGGCCGCGCGTTTCGTCCGCGAGACCGGCTGCGACTGGCTTTCGGTGGCGGTGGGGAATCTGCACGGCGCGGTGTCGAAGGCGTTCAAGGATCAGAAGAAAACCGAGGCGCGGCTGAATCTCGATCACCTGGCGAAACTGCGCGACGCGACCGGCATCCCCCTGGTCTTGCACGGCGGCTCCGGCATCCAGCGAACGTTTATGCTGGAAGCGATGCAGTGCGGCATCGCTAAAGTCAACGTCGCCACGGAAGTCCGCCAGGCCTACGAGACGGGACTGCGCGAGACCGGCAGCGTCAAAGGCGGGCAGGATGCGGTATATGAGCGCGCCGTCTGGATGCTCCGTGATTACTTCGCCATCTCTGGCAGCCGGGAGAAAATCTTGGGTTAGCAGACAGCAGTTACGTGGTTTGGCTTTTTCCACCGCGGAGTACGCTGAGAATGCAGAGAAAAGATAAAAAACCTCAGCGACTTCTGCGTACTCTGCGGTGAAATCCAACAAATCTGCTCAATCGGCTTAATCTGCTGACAAAAAACAGGTGGTGGACTATGAGTCTACTTGGTATTGACATCGGCACGACGGGTTGCAAGGCGGCGCTGTTTTCGACGACGGGGGAATCGCTGGCGGCGGCGTACCGCGAGTACGATAACCGGCATCCTCAGCCGGGATGGGCGGAATTGGACGCTGTCGAGGTGTGGGAGAAGGTCCGGCAGACGCTCCGCGAGGTGGCGCAGCACGCCGGGCATGATCCGGTTTGCGCGCTGTCCGTGTCCTCGTTGGGAGAAGCGGTGGTGCCGGTGACGGCAGATCGCCACATCCTCGCGCCCTCCATCCTCAACTTCGACGCGCGCGGCCAGGAATACCTGCCCGCTTTGGAGCGCGCGTTGGATAACGCGCGTCTGTATCGCATCAACGGCAACACGCTCGGCAACCACTACGGCCTGACGAAACTGCTGTGGATTCAGGAGCACCAACCCGACCTCTACACCCGCACCCACAAATTCCTGCTATGGAGCAGTTTCGTCGCATTTATGCTAGGTGCAGAGCCGGTAGTGGACTACTCGCTGGCGAACCGGACGCTGCTCTTCGACGTGGAACGCGACGATTGGTCGGCGGAACTGCTGGACATCGCCGGCCTGGATCGGGAGAAACTGCCGGCGACCGCGCCTTCCGACGCGGTGATCGGGACGGTAGCCGATCACGTAGCGGACGACCTCGGCCTGCCGCATGGCGTGCTGATCACGACCGGCGCGCACGACCAGTGCGCCAACGCGGTCGGCTGCGGCGTCATCGCCGAGGGGCGCGCCGTCTACGGCATGGGGACGTTCATGTGCATCACGCCGGTTTTCAGCGCGCGCGGCAATCCCGCCGCGATGATCGCCAGGGGGCTGAACACTGAACACCACGCCGCGCCGGGCAAGTACGTCACGTTCATCTACAACCAGGGCGGCTCACTCGTCAAGTGGTTCCGCGACACCTTCGCGTTGACGGAACACCGGCGAGCGCAGGCTGCGGGACGCGACGTCTACGCCGATCTGTTCGCCGAACTGCCGGACGGGCCAAGCGGCGTGATGGTCTTGCCGCACTTCACCACCACCGGGCCGCCGAACTTTGTCTCCGACTCATGCGGCGTCATCGCCGGGCTGCACCTGGAAACACCGCGCGGCGCGATCCTCAAGGGCCTGGTGGAGGGTGCGACCTTCTACCTCAAGGCGTGCGTGGACACACTCCCCGCGACCGGCATTGCAATTGACAGCTTCCGGGCCGTCGGCGGCGGCAGCAAATCGGACGTGTGGGTGCAGCTTTCTGCTGATATCCTAGGGCGGCCCTTTGTGCGTCCTCAAATCACCGAGGCGGGCGCGCTGGGCGCGGCAATCATGGCCGGGGTCGGCAGCGGGACGTTCGCCTCCTATGCGGATGGCGTCGAGGCGATGGTGCGCCTGGAGCGCACCTTCGAGCCGGACCCGGCGCAGCACGAGCGTTACGCCGCGTGGTTCGAGCGGTATCAGCAGTTGTGGCCGGTGATGCAGGTGTATCTGCGCGATCTGGCGGTGGCGCAGCGTTAAGAAACCGTGCCTTAACCGTGAATTGCGCGAATCTTCGCCAATCCTGAGAAGATTTGCGTAGATTGGCGAGATTCGCGGTTTGTTTTTCGGTATGGAGGATGATGCAATGGACGCAACAATACGCAAACTCGACGGCGCGAATATGGACATTGATCTGACGATGCCCGGTGAAGACATCGGCTGGCAGCAGGATGCCTGCCCGTGGAACGAAGCCGACAGGACGGCGGCGCATAAGTGTGCGGTGAAGAATGTCTCGATCTGTCCGTATTTTTGCGGCATCGAGTATCTGGATAAGGTGTTGTGTTGTTATCCGCAGGAGAATCCGTTGAAGAGGACAGATTAGCGCCGCTATTTTTTAGGTATACTTAACAGTGTTTTTGGACATCGCCTCGTTTTATCTTATACTACCAGCAAGATGGGCGATTGACATAAGTTTGCAGAGGACACTTCTTTTGTATCCAAAATGCTAACCTTTGACCTCAAAACGCTAATTTTCATCTTTCTTCTCCTCCTGCTGGCAACCGCCGCCGGAGGATACTGGCACGCGCGCCGCCGCCAAAACTCGCCCGCGAGGTTGTCTGACAGCGCGTCGCTCTTGGGCGTGCTCAACGATGCGCCGTTCGGGGTGGCGGCGTTGGAGGGGGTGACATTCCGCTATGCGAACCCTTATGCCTGTCATCTGCTGCATCTACCCGAAGCGGAAGGGGTACTACCCGACACGGATTGGACGCCGTTGCTCGACGCCGACCGCGCCGCCGCACGCCAGGAGGACGCTGCGCCAGGCGTCGGACGCTATCGTACCGTCACCTTCGCCTCCGGGCAGACGGCGCGTTGGTGGGTGATTCCCTGGAATGGGCGCGATTTTGTGTTCTTGCTTGACATCACCGCGCAGCAGCGCACCGAGCAAGCCGGGCGCGCGCTCATCAACGACCTGGGCCACGAGCTGCGCACGCCGATTGCCACGATCCTCACGCATCTCGAAATCCTGGGCCTGAGCGATGTGGGCCAGGAGGTGCAACAGCAGTCGCTCGCTTTCGCCAAAGACGAGGCGCAGCGCATGGCGCGCCTGCTCAACGATATGCTCGAACTGGGCCGCCTGGAGACCGCGCCCGAACTGCCGCGCCGCCCGGTGGATTTGGTCGCCCTGGTGGAAGAAGTGGTGTTGCAATCCACGCCGCGCGCGGTGGAACGGCAGATGGCGCTGTCGCTGGAAGCTGAATCGCCGTTGCCCTTCGTCCCCGCCAACGCCGACCGACTGCGGCAGGTGTTCCTCAACCTGCTGGATAACGCCTTCAAGTACGCGCGCCCCGGCGACCGCGTGACCGTCTCCTTGCGGCGTGTGCCGGAGGGCGTCGCCTGCGCCGTCTGCGATACCGGTCCAGGCATCTCTGCCGAGCATCTCCCGCACGTCGCCCGCCGCTTCTACCGCGCCGCGCCCAAAGGCGTCGAAGGCAGCGGTCTGGGCCTGTCCCTCGTCGCCGAAATTCTCCGCCGTCATGAAAGTGAGTTGGTGATCGAAAGTCCGGTAGAGCGCGGCGTAGGAACCTGCGTAAAATTCGTAATTCGTAATTCGTAATTCGTAATTCGTAATTCGTAATTCGTAATCCGTGATCCGTGATTGGGGATTCGTGATTCGTCGTTCGCAATTTGTCATTCGTAAATGGTGGGGAATAGGGCTGGCGATGGTGCTCATCGCTGGCTACTGGCTGCTGCCCATTCGCGGAAAAGTGTACGTTGTCCCTGGCGATGAGAGCAGTTTGTCGTGGCCGCGACTCGCGTTTGAGCCGGCTCTGCCGCAGCCCGGCGCGACGGCAACGGCGCTGCTCACGGACGTGACGCCCTGGACGTTCGTCACACTCACCGTGGATGGCGTCGCGGCGACGGCGCAAGGGCAAGCGGTGCGCACCGGCGCGACGTGGACGTGGCGCTGGACATTCACCGTGCCCGCAAGCGCCGGGTATGAGCTGCGCTTTTATCACGACTGTCACACCGGTTGCATCGAGCGAGCGCGGTTTGTCCTGGGTGACGTGACGCCGTCCCGTCTCGTAGTCACGCCGACAAAATTGGGCGTGGTGCTGCCTGGCGCGGCGCGAGATTGGCACGGACGCGGCGGATGGGCGGTGGAGATCGCTTACGCCCGCCGCGCCGAAGAGCCTTTCTGGGGATTGGACGATCTGGCGGCGCGGATCGCCGTCCACCACGCCAAAGGTCTGCGGGTGCTGGTGCGGGTGGATTACGACCAGGCGCAAAGCGTCCCGGCGGAGGACGATTACCTGATGCTGACGGAGTACCTGGAATACTTTCGTCGTCTGGCCCGCGATGCGCGGCTGCGCGACGTGTACGGCTTTATCGTCGGCGCGGACTACAACACGGTGGAGTTGAGCGCGTTGGCGCAGGGGAAACCGGTCACGCCGGCGTGGTACGCGCGCCTCTTCAACGGCTACGGCGAGGATGTAACCCACACCGACAACGTCGTGCAGACGATCCGCGCGGAAAATCCGGGCGCGCGGGTGCTCGTCGGCCCGCTGCGCCCGTGGAGTTCCGAGCAGGACGGCGAGCAGCCTTACGCCATCAATGCGCCGTGGCTCAACTACATGAACACCCTGGTTGCGCTGTTAGATGACGCCGCACAGACGAAAGCGACGGCGGGCATCCCCCTGGTCGCGCCGGACGGCTTCGACGTGCAAGCGCCTGGCCATCCCGACGCGCCGGAGATGGCGGGCACGCTCCGCGCCGACGAGCCGCGCGCGGATCTGCGCCGCGCAGCGTGGGGTGGGGCGCGCGTCGGCTTCGGCGTCTACCGCGACTGGCTGGACATCATCAACGCCTATCCTACCACGCGCGGCCTGCCCGTGTACATCATCTCCACCAACACCTACGACCGCGAAGCCGGCATCCCGCCGGCGCAGAACTATCCGCGCGGCTGGCTGACGGCGGCGTTGGACGTGGTCAACGCCGAGCCGCAGATCGTCGCGTTGGTCTGGTTCCTGGATGACTTCCCGCACGGCGATCAATGGGACTGGTTCAGCCTCACCCGCAAGCCCGGCCGCCTGATGGATGCCGCCGAGGAATTCGACGCCCTTTTGCAGGGGGATTGGTAACGGGTAACTGGTAACGGATAACTCGTTACTGATTCCCGATTACTGACAACTGACAACTGACAACTAACAACTGACAACTGACTACCGTGACCACTACAATTCACGTTTTACTGGCCGATGACCACCCCGCGCTGCGGATGGGGCTGCGCGTGCTGCTGGATCGCGCGCCGGATATTGCGGTGGTGGGCGAGGCGGACGATGGCGAGGCGGCGCTGGCGCTGCTTGAAAGCCTGCGCCCGGATGTGGCGGTGTTGGATTGCCAGCTTCCCCGTATCGAAGGGGCGACGGTGGCGGCGGAAGTGCAACGGCGCGGGTTGCCTGTGCATATCGTGGCCTTGTCCGCCTACGATGATGACCGCTATCTAGCCGGGATGATGGCGGCGGGCGCTGTCGGCTATCTGCTGAAGAACGAAGCGCCGGGTCAGATCGTGGCGGCCGTGCAGGCAGCGATGCGCGGCGAGCGTCTGTGGACACCAGCGCAGGTGGCGCGCGTGCAACGCTGGCAGGCGGAAGTCGCGCGCGTCCGCGACAGCCTCACCGAGCGCGAGCGCGAGGTGCTGCGGTTGGTCGCGGACGGCCTGAGCAACAAGGAAATCGCCCAGGCGCTCACCATCACCGTCCGCACGACCGATTTCCACGTGAGCAACATCCTCCGCAAACTCAACGTTATCTCGCGGGTCGAGGCAGCCGTGTGGGCGCAGACCCATCTCAAATAAAGATAGCCTTCCCACAATAACCTGTAGATTTCTACAGTAGTCAGCGCGCCTCATTTTTGTTACACTGTGGATACAGATCGGATGTTGTCCCATGCTGGGGCGTCCCATTTGACCATCAGACAATGGAGGTTAAGATGATGCAAGCGACAATTTCTCCCGAAGGCAATCGGCCGGAACGTAAGTCCCCGCAAGTCACGGTGGGACTGATTGACCGGCTCTTCAAGCTGGCGACAATTCTGTTGGCGGCGGCGATCGTTGTGGTCATCGCGGTCGTGGTTGGCCGTTCCGCCATCTACAAAATCCACGCTTACGAGCGCGGATTGCACCTGCGAGGCGGGCGTTTTATCGCGGTGGACGAACCCGGCTGGCATGTGCAGATTCCGCTGGTGGATACGGTGATCATCGTCAAGGTAAACGAGCGTCTGGGCTACGTGGAGCGCGTCGCGGCGATGACGTCCGACGACGTGACGATGGACGTGTCATTGCAGTTCACCTACCGCGTGACCGATCCGCAGCGGTTCGCGCTGGAGGTGGATGACCCAGAGCGCATCATCTTCGAGTTCGTCCAGGGCAAGCTGCGCGATGTGGTCAATACGAAGGGTATGGCCGAGGTAATGCAGGGCCGCACGGCAATGAGTCTCGAGGTGATGGCGGCGCTCCGTGAGAAGGAGCAGCAGTACGGTGTGCAATTTATCACCGTGCAGATTCAGGGCGCGTCCCCGCCGGAGGAAGTGGTGACGGCGATCAAGGACCGCATGGTCGCCGTGCAGCGCCAGGAGCAGGCGATGGCCGAAGCCGCGCAGCGCCGCACCCTGGCCGACGCTGAGTTCTACGCCGCGCAGAAGAAGGCCGAAGGCGACGCCTACGAGATCATCGCGCTGGCCGAGGCCGACGCGCAGCGCATCGCCCTCACCTCCGCCGCCGAGCGGGAAGCGATGCAAGCGACGCTCGCTGCCTTGCAGGGCAAGGGCGATCTGGGCGAGCAGTACATCCAGTTACTCATCGCGCAGCAGTTGAAGGAAAACAGCAAGTGGATCATCAGCGGTGGAACCGGCGACACCGTGCCCGTCGTCGAGCTGCGAACGTCAGGGGAGTAGACGGTAGACAGTAGACGGTAGACAGGCCGGTTGGCGGAGCCCTGAATCTGTTCGGGGATGCCGGCTCCGGGCTGAAAGCTGAAAACTGAAAGCTGATAGCTACTAAAGGAGCTGGCTATGAAACGTGCATGGATCATTGTAAGTGTGGCGGTGATCGTGCTGTGCGTCGTCGGTATCGCGCTGGCGCGGCGCGGCCTCGGCCCTATGCAGCAAAGCGATCTGTCGCAGCCGCGCATCTATGCGTACCGCGACTGGCAGAGTGTAGGCGTGCAGGTGAATCAGGGCAACATCATCCGTATCCGCGCCCAGGGCACATGGCTGTATACGCCGGGCGAATATCACGGCCCCGAGGGACATCATAAATATCGCGCGCCAAACACCTATCCCATCAACGCCATTGCCGGGGGCGTGCTCCTGGGCCGCATCGGGGAGAACGGCAACCTTTTCATCGTGGGGCGCGGCGGGACATTCTACGCCGAGCGATCCGGTTCGCTCTGTTTGCGCATCAACGACGACATACTCTCCGATAACGAGGGTTTTGTGACGGTAGAAGTGTCGGTGACGTCGCCGCAGACCGACGACTGAAGCGTTACGACCACGAAAGGGCCGTCGCAGCACGGCCCTTTCGTTTTGCCTGTGAAACTTCTTGTTGCCGGGGAACGTACATGCAAGCATTGTGTGATACAATGACTATCCGACGATGCGACTAACGACTGCTTGAAGGGGGCGTAGGTATGGCCGATTCTGTAGTCCGCTGCGAAAATATCCACAAGTCCTTCCTGATGGGAAAAGAAGCTGTTCAGGCGTTGCGCGGGGTCTCATTGGATGTCGAACGCGGCGAAATCGTCTGCTTGATGGGGCCGAGCGGCTCCGGCAAGACGACGCTGCTCAACATCCTCGGCGGCCTCGAAGAACCAAGTCGCGGCCACGTGATCGTGGATGGCGAGAACATCGTCTCGCTGTCGGAGGATCGCCTCTCGGAGCTGCGGCTTGTCAAGATGGGCTTTGTCTTCCAGAACTACAACCTGCTGGCGAACTTCACCGCGCAGGAGAACGTCGAAGTGCCGATGGCGTTGGCGGGTCTTTCGAAGCGCGCGCGCCGTCGCAAAGCCGAGACGCTGCTGGCGAGCGTGGGCCTCGCCGACCGCGCGCAGCACTATCCGAGCGAGCTTTCCGGCGGACAGCAGCAGCGCGTCGCCATTGCCCGCGCCCTCGCCAACGATCCCCCGATCCTCATCGGCGACGAAATCACCGGCGACCTGGACTCCGCCACCGGCTTCGAGGTGATGGAAATCGTCGCCCACCTCAACCGTGAGCAAGGCACCACCATCATCTACGTGACGCACGACCCGCGCATGGCGAAGTTTGCGACGCGCTTGATCCAACTCCGGGACGGAGTGATTGTCGAAGAATGATAGCGCGTTATGTCCTGAAGAGCTTCTCCCGTCATAAAGCGCGCACTGTGATTATGGTGCTGGCGCTCCTCGTCGTGACGGCGATGTTGGTGACGCTCAACAATGGCGTGGATTCGTTGCAGCGCCAGGTCGTCGAAATCGTCGAGCGCGAGGCTGGCGAACAAGACATCACCCTCACCCGCGCCGAAACCAGCCCCAACCAATATATTGACATCGCCGCAACGGCGGCGCTGCTGCGCGCCGCCGATCCGCTCGTGGCTGCGGTTTACCCGCGTTTTCACGCGACGGTGGAAGTGCGCGTCGGTGGGCAGGTGGGCAACGCCTCGCTAGTGGCGCGCGTCCCCGAAGACGACCTGGGGCAGGTGACAATGCAAGAAGGCGTCTACGACCTGGAGGGCGACAAGATCGTGCTGTTGCGCGTCACGGCGGACACCTACGGCCTCAAAGTCGGCGACAGCGTGGATGTAAGCTATGTTCTGCCGGTCTCGCGCGTCACCGGCTACGAGCGCCCCGCCGACGGCAGCATGACCCGCGTGACGCGCCGCTTCACCGTCAGCGGCATCGCCCTGGCGACCGGACTGGGCAGCGGCGGGCAGAACGGCATCCTGGCGAGCGTGGCGACGGTCCAGGATTGGCTTGACGTGCCGGGGCGCGCCGAGCGCCTGATCGTGATGTTGAACGAATCCGTCTACGGCTCCGTCAACACGCAAACGGCCATCTTCCGCGTGCGGCGCAGCGCCGAACGGCTCTACGACGCCCTCGGCGACGACGCGGACACCTACGCCTTCTCCATCGCCAAAGCCGAATCGCTCGACATGAGCGACGTGGCCTTCGCGGTGATGCGCTCCGTCAGCACAGTCTACGGTTTCCTGGTGATGGGCGTCGTGGGTCTGCTGCTCTACTCGATCATCAACACCAACGTCGAAGAGCGACGGCGCGATCTGGCTTTCCTGCGCATCCTGGGCGCGAAACGCCGCCATCTCTTCGGCCTGGTCTTCATCGAAGTCGCCTTCATCGGCCTGTTTGGGGTGGGGCTAGGCATTATCGCCGGGCAGATTTTCAGCATCACCGTGGTCGCGCCGGTGGCGAATTATCTCATCACCAGCAGCGGTATGATGGGCGACGAGATGGGCATTGATTTCCGCATGACCATCACCGTCGCGGCGATGCTGCGCGCCGGCCTCACCGCCGCCATCGTGCTGGCGCTGTCGGCCATCGCGCCGGCCCGCAAAGCGGCGAACACCAAAATCCGTTACGCCATCAACCCCGGTTCCGCCGACAACATTCAGATCGAAGACCTGACGAAGCTGCGCTCGCGCAAATTCGACGGGCGCATCGTCATTGCCGGCGTCGTTCTCACGATCATGTGGGGGCTGATTTTCATCGGCACGAACTATCTGTTTGTGCAAGGCAACGAGTCCGTCATCAGCGTCTTTATGTTCACCGGCTTGGCGCTGCTCATCATCGGCGTCAGCCTGCTCTTCTACGCGCTGACCATCCCCTTTGAACGCCTTTTGCTCCTCATCAGCGACGTGCTCGCGCCGCGCCTGACCTTCTTCGCCGGGCCGAACCTGCTCCGCGCCAAGCAGCGCAACACCATCATCTCGCTGATGGTCGTCTTCAGCGCCACATTGCCCACATTTTTGGGGACGATGACCGCGCTCGAACAGAAGAACTACGACATCCAGGCGCGCTCTAACGCCGGCGCCCCGATCACCGTGAACGTTTCGCGCTGGATGTGGGCCTTTTTCGCTTCCACAGAAGACAATCTGCTGCCGAGCGTGCTGAACGATTTCCGCGACGTGTCGGGAATTGCCGAAGCGGTCGGCGTGACGGCGGCTTACAGCGCCGATGTGACCAACAAAGTCAAACTGCGCTCGACAGCGGCGCTGGTGCAGGGCTTGACCGGCACACTGGATGGCATCGTGTACAGCGATCTCACGGAGTACGCCGTCGGCGGGCCGGAGATGTTCGCCACAATTTTCCGCGAACCGGACACGATCATCCTGGGCGCCGGGTACGCGGAATATATGGACGTGCGCGTGGGCGACGTGATCAAAGTCCAGGGGAAGGGCAAGGATCATAGCGTGCCGATGCGCGTCGTCGGGCTGATCGAGCGGATGCCCGGCTTTAGAGCCTTTTCGCGTAATGAGAACGACATTCGCTGGGGGCAGGTCCCTGGATTCGTTTCTCTGGACACCTACCTGCGCCTGACCCACGATCCGACTGTGGATAGCGTGTGCGCGAGCGGCGTGTGCGTCCCCGCCGAACGCGAACAGCCGGTCATCGCGCAAATCCTGGCGACCACCGAGCCGGGCGCGGTCGAAACTGAGGTCATTGCCGCCTTGCGCGAGTTCTTCGCCGCGCGGCCCTCCATCTGGGTGCGCTCCACCGCCGAGATGATCCGCACCACCGAACAATCCATGCGCACTACGCGCGTGCTGATGCTGATTATGACCGTACTCTCGTTCATCACCAGCATCTTCGGCGTCTTCGCGGTAGTCTACGTGGCGGTGTACGTGCGGCGGCTGGAGATCGGGATGCTCAAGGCGATTGGGATGCCCAAGCGAAAGCTGGTGGGCGCGTTCGCGTTGGAAGCGGTGATGATGACGGTCAGCGCGTCGCTGGCCGGCGTGGTCGCCGGGACGTTGCTTGGCTATGTGTTCTACGTGACGAACAACACGATGAGCAACACGCCCACACAGCCCACGTTCGACTGGCTGACGACGAGCGCGATCCTCGTCATGGTCATCCTGGCGAGCGTCATCAGCGCGATGCTGGCCGCGCGCAACACCGTGCGCCGGAAGGTGACGCAGATTTTGCGCGAAGCGTGGTGAGATTGGAGATTGAGGGATTGGAGATTGGGGGATTGAGGGATTGAGAGGATTTTTTACTCCTTACTCCTTACTCCCTACTCCTTACTCCCTACTCCATCAGGAGGTCATCTATGAAACTACGGCATAAACTGAGCTGGCTTTTGACGATTGTGGTACTCGCGGCGGGATGTAACCGCGTGGTGGAAGTCCCGGCGGGCGCAATCACAGTGGAGGCGGAGGCGACGGGTGAACCGACGCCCTTACCGGCGACGTCCATCGGCAAGATGGTGGCGGCGGATGGGCGACTGGCCTCCCCGTTCCCCAGCCTGGCGTTGGGCTTCAGCGGCGGCGTGAGCGGCAAAGTTATCGTGATCGCTGTGCGGGCCGGCGACGCGGTACAAGCGGGTGACGAGCTGGCGCATCTGGACGACGCCGACTTGCGGCTCGCCGTGGACAAGGCGCAACTGACCCTCGACCGCGCCGTCCTCGACAAGGAACGGGCGCAGGCGCAGTGGGAACAGGATGCCGCCGACGCGCAAGCGTCGCTGGCATCGGCGCAGCGGACGCTGGAGACGGCGCGCCTGCAATACTCGAACACCTCCGTCGAAGAGGCGCGCACATCCCTGGAACGCGCTCGCCAGGCCGAAGCCGACGCCAAGAAAGCCTACGAAACCCCGCTCTTCGGCGACTACACGCCCGACGACGAGCGCGAGCGCGACTACAAAGCGTGGCAAAACACTATCCGCGAGCGCGAGTTCGCCGAGATGCGGCTGAAGGACGCGCTCAACGCCCGCAGTGTCCGCGCCCTGGACACGGAAGCCCGCGAGCAAGACGTGGCCCAGGCCGAGCGCAAGCTCGCTGCCCTTGAAGCCGGCCTCGCCCCGACCTACGCCCGCGCCATCGAAGACGCCGAGCGCGAGCTGGCGAAGGCAAAGGCCGCGCTCGACAACGCCGTGCTGCTCGCGCCGTGGGACGCCATCGTCCTTTCCGTGGACGTCGCGCCCCAGGCGACCGTCGCCGCCGGCGCGCCGGTGCTGACGCTGCTCAACGTCGCCGACGGCCTGCGCTTCGTCTCCGAGAACCTGAGCGAACAGCACGTCGCCGCCTTGCGCCCCGGCCAGAAGGCCACCATCACCTTGCGCGCTTACCCGGAGACGCCGCTTGAAGGCGCCGTCGAAGCCATCATCCCCCAGGTGAAAGCGACCGAAACCACCGACGCCCGCTTCACCATCCACGTGCGCCTCGCGCCGACGGCTCTCGCGCTGTTGCCGGGGCTGACGGGAAGGGCGGAGATTTTCACCGGGGAGTAGATAAACCTGACAGGTCTTCCGAGACCTGTCAGGTTTGTGGGTTGTTCACGTTGCAGACCTGTGATGCACCCGCCGTATCCTCTGGTAATCCTCCAAATCCACGTACCCCTTCACCATCCCATCCTCCACCGCCCACACCCCCGTGGCGAACTGCTGGATGAAATACCGGTCATGCACCACCGCCAGCACCGTGCCCTCGAAGGCCGTCATCGCTTGCTCGAAGCTGGCGCGGCTAGGGATGTCCAGGTGGTTGATCGGCTCGTCGAGCAGCAGGCAGTTGCAGCCGCTTGCCACCAACCGGGCGAGCACCAGGCGCGCGCGTTCGCCGTAGCTCAGGTTGCGCACCGGCGTGAAGACGTCATCCCCGGCGAAGAGGAAGTAGTGCAGGAACGAGCGCACGTCCGTGTCGGACATCGTCGCCGCCTGGCGTAGCGTGTCGAAGGGCGTGCTGTTGGGATCGAGGTTCTCCTGCTCTTGCGCGTAGTAGCCGAGTTTGACGTTCGCGCCCAGGCGGATCAAGCCGGCAAGCGGCGCGATCTGCCCGGTGATGGCGCGCAGCAGCGTCGTCTTGCCGCAGCCGTTCGGCCCGATGAGGGCTATGCGCTCGCCCTGGCGCAGGGTCTGGTTGACGTCGCTGACCAACGGGACGCCATTGTAGCCCACGGCCAGTTCTTGCAGGCGAATGACATCCTGCCCACTCTCCGGCGTCTTCACGAATTCCAGTTTCATTTGCCACGAGCGCGTCGCGGGTTTTTCGAGACGTTCTTCCTCCAGCTCTCGCTCGATGCGGCGGCGCTGGATGACGGCGCGATGGGCGATGCCCTTGGCGATCTTGCGGACGGAGAAGTCGAGGGTGCCGCGCTCAATGGCGTTGGCGTACCCGGTGAGTCGCCGCGCTTCGCTGCTCAGTTGGGCGACGCGCTCCTGCTGCGCTTCGTAGGCTTCCCATCGCCGCTCAATCTCACGCTGTTTGATGACCAGGTAATCGCTGTAGTTGCCAGGATAAACGGCGCCCTTGTGGGTGCGTGGATCGAGTTCGATGATCGTTGTGACGGTGCGATCCAGAAAGGTGCGGTCGTGCGAGACGATGAGCGCCGCGCCGCGATACTCCCGCAGCCAGCCTTCCAGCCATTCCAGCGCGCCGATGTCCAGGTGATTGGTAGGTTCGTCGAGCAGGAGCACTTGCGGATTCTGGATGAGCAGCCGCGCCAGGCCGAGCCGCGTCTTCTGCCCGCCGCTGAGGTGGCTCACGGGCGTGTCGAGCGGCGCGTCATCCAGGTCCAATCCCGCGAGGATGGCCTTGACGACGTGTTCCGGCGTCTGCCGCGCGACCAGCGCCTCCAGTTCGGCCAGGGCTTCGCCGTAGGCGTCCATAAGCTGCGCCTGTTCCACGCCTTTGGCGGCGGCGAGCGCATCGGCTAGCGCAGCCACGCGCGCCTCAAGCTGCTCCAACGCGATCTGCTCGGCGCGCAGGATGTGATCCAGCGTCGCTTCTGCGTGATAGGTCAACCCTTGCTCCAGATAGCCCACGCGCAGGTCAGACGGATCGCGCTGCGCGGAGCCGCCATCCGCCGTCTCCTGCCCGGTGATGATGCGGAGCAGCGTCGTCTTCCCGCAACCGTTCGGTCCGATGAGGCCCGCGCGCTCGCCCGGATTCAGTGTAAACGTGACGCCGTCCAGAATGTGGGCGTCGCCGTAATGTTTGGTGATATTCGATACTTGTAGCATAGATACCTCGTGATACGTGATTAGTAATTGGTAATTGGTAATTGGTAATTGGTAATTGGTAACTGGTAACTGGTAAGTGGTAACTGGGAACTGGTAATGAGGAACACACTGATTACTAATCCCCGATTACTGATTACTAATCCCCGATTACTGATTACCAATCCCCGATTACTGATTACCAATCCCCAATTACTGATTACTAATCCCCGATTACTGATTACCGATTACATAAACCGCTGGCACATCCGCCGGGTCTTGCGCGCTCAGGTAGGCGCTGATCGCCGCGTCGTAGCTGGAGGTGTGGGCGAAGGCTTTGCGGGCGAATTCGAAGCGCGTCTGCAAGTCGAGCGCGCCGCGATTGGCGCGGAGTTTGCTGAGCAGCGGGGCGTAATCCGCCGGATCGACCACCGATACGACGCGCAGGTAGTTCTTCGCCGCCGCGCGTATCATCGCCGGGCCGCCGATGTCGATATTGGCGCGCGCCTCTTCGACCGTCACCCCTGCGCGCGTCACCGTCGCCACGAAGGGATACAGGTTCACCACTACCATGTCAATGGGAATCGCTTTCGT
>DAOUAQ010000063.1:0-4264 GCA_034433375.1 Anaerolineae bacterium
CGCAAGTACTTCGCGCCGTATCTGTACTTCTCGATGCGCTACGTGGATAACACCATTTAACCAAGTTCTATCCCTGCTTGACAACCTGCCACGGACAAAGACAATAGGTAGTCATTAGTCGGGTAGTCGGGTAGTCAGGCAAACGCCTGATGAACGACATCCGACTAACGACTATCCGACTAACGACTAATCGAGGTGAACAATGCAACTACATCCGTGGCTTAACGATCCACAAGCAGTACTGATCTCGCGCACCAGGCCAGGCGAACCGGTACAGTGGGAAGATTTCCGCCTCGCGGGGCAACGCATCCTTGAGGCGATGCAAGTGACGCTTGACGGCGAAAAGGTCGTTATCAAACCCAACGGGACTGTGGCCGAAAGTTTCGCCAATCCCGACACGGGCATTACGACACACCCAAGCTTCATCCACGGGATGATTGACTACCTGCACGCACACGGCGCGACGCGACGCCGCGTCTTCATCCTCGAAGACCCGCGCAACCACGACGACAATGCGCCGCGTCACTGGCGCGGCACCGGCTTCCCCGAAGTCGCCGCGCAAACCGGCGCGCAGTTACGCTGCCCGACGACATACACGAGCGTCCGCAAGACCGTGCCGCAACCGCACGCGCTCGCCACGCTCAACGTGAGCCGGTTGGCGGTCGCGCCGGATACGGTGCTCATCAACGCCCCCAAGCTGAAGACGCACAACCTGGGCATCACGACGCTGTGCCTCAAGAACTTGATGGGCGCGGTCAGCGTCTTCGAGCGGCACTTCTGCGCGCAGGCGTGGCGCGATGTGCCAGAGGCCGTGCGCGGCGAAAGCCGCCCCGGCGAAACGGCGCTGACGCAAGAGATGCACGAGTGTTGGCAATTGGGGCTGGCGCATCGTCTGGCCGACCTGGCGCAAGTGATCCAGCCGCAGCTCAATATCATCGAAGGCGTGGTAGGCCGCGACGGCACCGGCTTCCAGAACGGCAAAAATTACACGCTCGGCCTGGCAGTGGCAGGAATCAATATGGTTGCCGTGGATAGCGTCGCCAGCTATTTGATGGGCTACGATCCCCAGAAGCTCATTTACCTGAAGGTCGCGGCGGAAGCGGGGTTGGGCGTCAACGACATCCGCCAACTTTCAGTTTACGTGGTGCAGGAAGACGGCAGCATCGCGCCCTGCCCGGATGTGGACACGCTGCGCACCCAACCGCCCCTGCGCGTCATCAACAAAGTGGTGGATGGGCAAGAGAAAAGTATGTTTGCCGACTTTATCAAATAGCGTCGAAACGTTAGAACGTTAGAACGTTCTAACATTAACCTACAGGAGGATTTCATGGCACTCTCGAAGGAAGAACGGAAGGAATTACTGGCATTATTTGCTGACCTGCGCGTGGCGGATGTCCGGGACGGGATGGATTGGCTGATGCAGCACCATCAAGGCTCGATGATCCCCGAAATCCGCCCCTTGTGGCGCACGCGCGCGGTGGGCATCGCCCGCACCGCGCGCTATCTGTCCTACAAGGGGACGATTCCCACGATGACGCCGGAGGAATACAGCGCGTGGTCGGGCTGGTACTATGGCAACGTCTGTACCTACCCGTGGATTGATGCGATTGAGGAAGGCGACTTCTGCATCATTGACCAGAGCGGCGTCAACGCCGGGCTGATGGGATCGAACAACACGATGGATGGCGTCCTCAAGGGCGCGGTGGGCTTCGTGAGCAACGGCGGCGTCCGCGATACGGATGAGATCATCCTGCAAAAGATCCCCTTCTGGTCCAAAATGGTGTCACAGGGAATGGTGCAAGGTCGCCTGCAATTCGACGCTTATGACATCCCCGTGGTGGTCGGCGGTGTGCTCGTCCACCCCGGCGACGTGGTGGTAGCCGATGGCGACGGCGTCATCGTCGTGCCACAGGCGCTCGCCAGAGATGTCTCGATCTACGCGCACCAGGAATTACGCAACGATAAAGTCGCGCGGCGCAAGAAATACGAGGCGTTGGGGCTGGAACTGGACGAGACGGTTTGCTAAAGTAGACAGTAGACGGTAGACAGTAGACAGGGGCAGAGAACCCCCGTCTACCGTCTACCGTCTACCGAAAGAGAATACCTTTGACAACAACAAATCTCCCTCAAAATTATCGCCGTAACTTTTGGTGCCTGGCGGCTGATTTTGGCTTCTTCGGCATCGCCATGTCGTTTTTCAGTCCCACTACGATCATCCCAAGCTTCCTGACCGAGCTGGGGGCGTCGGCGGCAACCATCGGCTTGATGTCCACGCTGCAACGGGCGTGCTGGCTGCTGCCGCAACTCTTTGCGGCGCGCTTTATGGCGAACAAGCCCTACAAGAAGCCGGCCATCCTCTTGTTTGCCGGGGTCGGGCGCTCGCTGCTGCTCTTTCTGGCGGGGATCGTCTGGGCGACGGGCGCGCGTCCGCCGGGATTGATCGTCGCGCTCGTCGCCATCATCGTCTCTGCCTTCTGGGTTGGCGATGGCCTGGCCAGCCTCTCGTGGTTCGATCTGTTCAGCAAAGTCATCCCCGCGAACCGGCGCGGGCGGCTCATCAGCGTGGGGCAGGTAGCCTCCGGCCTCCTCAGTTTTCTGGCCGGTTTCGCCGTCGAATGGATCCTGAGCGACCGCGGCCTGCCCTATCCCCACAACTACGCCGCATTGTTCTTGGTCGCTTTTGGGATGCTGGCCGTTTCGTACATCACCATTGCGAACATCGTCGAACCGCCCGGCGTGACAACCGGCGACACCCCCAGTTGGCGCAACTACCTGCCACAGTTGTGGCGCATCCTCAAAACAGACCACGCCTTCCGCAACTACACCATCGCGCGACAGTTGTTCAATTTGAGCAACCTGGCCGGGCCGTTCTATATGACCTACGCTCTGGACGTTCTCCACCTGCCCGCTCATGTGGCGGGACGCTATACCTCTATCGGCGTCGTCGGCAGCATCCTGGCGGCCATTCTCTTTGGCTGGATCAACGAGAAGCGCGGCACCAAGAGCGTGCTGATTTACAGCATCGGCGTCACCGCGCTCATTCCGGCGTTGGCGCTGGCAGTTCCCCGGCTATTCGACGGGACGGGACTAGGATGGGCCTATGGCCTGGTCTTCTTCGCCAACAATGCGGCAATGAGCAGCTTTATGCCCGGCTGGACGGCCTACGTGCTCGAACTCGCGCCCGAAGCCGAACGCCCGGCCTACGTCGGCCTGAACAACACCATCAACGGCGTCTCCACACTCTTCGCCACCCTCGGCGGCCTGATCTTGCAGTGGTCGGGCAACAACTACGGCCTGCTCTTCGTCATCACCGCCTTCGCCACACTCACGGCACTGCCGCTCAGTTGGCGCATCCCCGATCCACGCGAGCGGGTAAATGTGTGTGAACCATCTTGAATCTTCATCGTTTTACGCTACTATAAAGGTATCCCAGGTCAACGTGGCCTTAGGAGGTACACGATGAGTGAGAGCATAGCGATACAAGCGAGTACGGTTTTGACGCTGCTGCGCCGGCTGCCGCCGCGCGAGCGCTTGCACGTTATTGCGCAAGCCTTGCCGGAGGCCGAGCGTGAGTTAGAACCGTCCACCTTTTCTGCCGCACCGGATGAGGAGAATAAAGGCTCATTAACCGCAGCCGAGGCAGCATGGGAATATGAACTATTGGAAAGAGGGCTGCTCTCAGAGATTCCCGCCCCCCTTTCGCCGTCAGAATATCCCTTGCCAAAGCCCGTTAAGGTTCCGGGTACGCCTCTTTCACAACTCATCATTGCTGAGCGCCGCTAGATGACCACTTACTACCTCGACACTAGCGCGTTAGTCAAAGGTTACGCCTATGAGACAGGCTCAGACTGGATACAGAATTTGCTTCATACACCACAAACGCACGTTTTCTACACAGTGCGTCTGGCCGGTCCAGAAATGATCGCCGCCTTGTTTCGCAAAGCTCATACGCGCGAGCTTTCACGTTCAGCCGCCAAGCAGTTGGCGCAAGATTTCAAGACAGATTGGCGACGGCGGTATCGCATTATGGAGATTGACGCAGAAATCGGAAACCGCGCAATGGATTTAGCCCAGAAATACAGCTTACGCGGCTACGACGCCGTGCATCTAGCGACGGCGCTGTTACTACACGAAACCCGGCGCGCAAATCACCTAACCGATATGATCTTCCTGGCGGCAGATGACGATCTATTGCAGGCTGCCAAAGCGGAAGGACTGAGCACGGATAATCCAAATCGCCATGCATAACTGACCTCCGGGTAAG